>NZ_JBSGIW010000060.1:0-50768 GCF_053605265.1 Streptomyces sp. NPDC003943
GGTGTCCGTCGACACCCGGGGCCCTTCGCCGTTCCCGGGGACTAGCCCAGCAGGCCGCCGATCGGGTTCCGCGCCCCGCCCGACGTCGAACCGCCGTCCGTCGAGCCGCTGGTGCTCCCGCTCGTCGGCGTACCGCTGGTGCCGCCCGAGGTGGAGTCCGTGGTGGACGAGGACGGCGCCGTCGTGCGCGTCTGACTGGGGCTGCGGGTGGTCGTCGCCGACGGGCTGCGCCGCTCGGTGCGGGTGGTCTCGCGCGCCGACTCCGTCGGCTTCGCCTCCGCGGTCTTCTCCTTCTCGCCGCTCGCGCCGGTCGTCGCCGAGGGCTTCGGGCTCGTGGCCGCCTTGCGGGAGGCGCCGGTCGTGCCGCGCTCCTTGGGGAGCGGCTGACCCGGCAGGTGGTTGACCGGGTCCTCGTCCGGGCCGGGCACGGTGACCATCGTCGTGGACCGCACGGCCCCGCCGAGCATCGAGCCGACGAGCAGCGTGAGGCCGACGACGACGGCCGCGATGACCGTGCCGCGGCGCAGCACCCGGCGGCGCAGCTCCCACAGCTCGGAGCGCGGCCCCAGGGTGCGCCAGGCCTCGCCGGCCAGGCGCCCGTCGATCGAGTAGACCGGGGCGCCCGCGATGATCAGCGGCGACCACGCGGCCAGGTAGATGATGTCCGCCGAGTCGTAGACCGGGACGGTCTTCCAGCTGACGGTGAGGATGAGCGCGGCCGAGAGCAGCGCGCCGACGACCGCCGCGACCCGCTGCCACAGGCCGAGGACGGTGAGGACGCCGACGACGACCTGGAGGAAGGCGACGGTCAGGCCGGCGCCGACCGGGTGCTGGAGGGCGAAGTCGCGCAGCGGCTCGGCCAGGGGCCACGGGTGCAGCGAGTGCAGCCACTTGACCATGGAGCCGCGCTCGCCACCGTCGAAGTAGACGGGGTCGCAGAGCTTGCCCATGCCGGCGTAGATGGAGATGAAGCCGAGGAAGACCCGGAGGGGCAGGAGCACCACGCCGAGGTTCATCCGGCGGCCCGGGTAGTAGGCGTGCCGGACTCCTGCCGCGGCGGCTGATGTCCACGCCGAGCCGTGCCGCTGGGCGCCGGCCCGGTCGGCGTCCGGGTCGCCCTGGCCGGTGCCGGGGCCGTCGTACGCGTCGGGCTCGATGGCGTACAGGTCGTCGTACGCCCCCTCGGCGCGCCGCATCGGCGGCAGCAGCGGGGCGCTGGGCGGCGCGGTGCGGGGCGGCACCACGGGGGTGGGCATGGTGTCGGTGACGCGCGGGATGGTCTGGGTGGTCGGCTCCAGCGTGGAGACCGCGCCACCGGAGACCGTGCGCACGGCCTGGAGCAGACCGGTCGTGCCGGAGGCCGACTTGCCGGTCCATACGACGGGCCGGCGCCGGCCCGCGGCCGCGCCGGCGCCCGCGGCGAGCCCGGCGGCTCCGGCGAGCGCGGCGATACGGGGGTTCGCGGCGAACTTCGGCTGGTGGGCCGGCGCGAGCCGCACACGGAAGCTGGCGTGGTTCACGATCACCTGGGCGGGATCGGAATCCACCTTGACCATGCTCAGCGCGGGCTGATCGTCGAACCCCGGCCGGGGCGTTCTGGTGTCCACACTCATCTAACCGAGTGACGCGCGGTTAGGACACTGCCTTGACGGCCTCGAAATGTCCGAGGCCCGTCAAGATCACGGCCGGGGCGGTTAACCCTTTCGGGTCAGCCCTTCTCTGCGTGCACGGGCTCAGCGCATGCGGCGGCGGGCCGCCTCGTACAGCACCACGCCCGCCGCGACACCGGCGTTCAGCGACTCGGCGCCACCCGGCATCGGGATGCGGACGAGGAAGTCGCAGGTCTCGCCGACCAGCCGGGACAGGCCCTTGCCCTCGGAGCCGACCACGATGACGACCGGACCGGAGAGCGCCTCCAGCTCGTGCACCTCGGTGTCGCCGTCCGCCGAGAGGCCGACGACCGTGAGACCGGCCTTCTGGTACTGCTCCAGACAGCGGGTCAGGTTGGTGGCGCGGGCCACCGGCGTACGGGCGGCGGTGCCGGCCGAGGTCTTCCAGGCGCCCGCGGTCATGCCGGCCGCGCGCCGCTCGGGCACGACCACGCCGTGGCCGCCGAACGCGGAGACGGAACGGACGACGGCGCCGAGGTTGCGCGGGTCGGTGACGCCGTCGAGGGCGACGATCAGCGGGTCCTCGTGGTCGTCGTAGGCCGCCTCGGCGAGGTCCTCGGGGTGCGCGTACTCGTACGGCGGGACCTGGAGGACGAGGCCCTGGTGGTTGAGGCCGTTCGTCATCCGGTCCAGCTCGGGGCGCGGCGCCTCCATGATGTTGATGTTGCCGCGGCCGGTGGCGAGGTTCAGGGCCTCGCGCACGCGCTCGTCGTTGTCGATGAACTGCTGGACGTAGAGCGTGGTGGCGGGCACGCCGTCGCGCAGCGCCTCGAAGACCGGGTTGCGGCCGACGACCATCTCCGACTGGCCCTTGCCGCCGCGGCGGGCGACGGGCTTGCGCTTGGCCGCGTTCCGGGCCATCGCGTTGGAGACGCGGTACGCCTTGTGGCCCTTGCGGTTCTCGGCCTTGGGCGTCGGGCCCTTGCCTTCGAGGCCCTTGCGCCGCTGGCCACCGCTGCCGATCGTCGCGCCCTTCTTGTTGGACGTCCGGCGTCCCCTGCGCTGGCTGTTCCCGGCCATGGCTATCTGTTTCCTCTGCCTGCGTTCGTACAAAAGTCTGTAAGTGAAGTGTGCCGCCCGGGCCCCCGGACGGCACATTCGTCGGCGCTGTGGCCGGTTTCCTAGCGGTTGGCGATCGACCAGCGGGGGCCGTCGGGGCTGTCCTCGATGGCGAGGCCGGACTGGTTCAGCTGGTCTCGGATGGCGTCGGCGGTCGCCCAGTCCTTGCGCTCGCGCGCCGACTGGCGCTGGTCGAGCACGAGCCGGACCAGGGTGTCGACGACGCCGTGCAGCTCCTCGCCGCGGTCGGTCTCCTCGGCCCAGTGCGGGTCGAGCGGGTCCAGACCGAGGACGCCGAGCATGGCGCGGACCTCGGCGAGGCGGGCGATCGCCTCGTCCTTGTCGTCGGCGGCCAGTGCGCTGTTGCCCTGGCGGACCGTGGTGTGGATGATCGCCAGCGCGTGCGGCACGCCCAGGTCGTCGTCCATGGCCTCGGCGAAGGCCGGCGGCACCTCGGCGGCGGGGGCGACGGGCGCCCCGGCCTTCTCGGTGGCGCGCTGCACGAAGCCCTCGATGCGGCCGAAGGCGGCCTCGGCCTCGCGCAGGGACTCCTCGCTGTACTCGATCATCGACCGGTAGTGCGGGGTGCCCAGGTAGTAGCGCAGGACGATCGGGCGCCAGTTCTTCACCATCTCGGAGACGAGGACGCTGTTGCCCAGCGACTTCGACATCTTCTCGCCGCTCATGGTGACCCAGGCGTTGTGCACCCAGTACTGGGCGAAGTCGTCGCCGAAGGCCTTGGCCTGCGCGATCTCGTTCTCGTGGTGCGGGAAGATCAGGTCGAGACCGCCGCCGTGGATGTCGAAGGCGGAGCCCAGGTACTTGTGGGCCATCGCCGAGCACTCCAGGTGCCAGCCCGGACGGCCGCGGCCCCACGGCGTCTCCCAGTCGGGCTCGCCCGGCTTGGTCGCCTTCCACATGGCGAAGTCGCGCGGGTCGCGCTTGCCGGTGATGCCCTCCTCGGAGGGCTGGCGCAGGTCGTCGATGTCCTGGTTGGACAGCTCCAGGTAGCCCGGGAAGGAGCGCACGTCGAAGTAGACGCTGCCGTCGGCCTCGTAGGCGTGGCCGCGCTCGATGAGGCCGCGCATCATCTCGACCATCTCGGTGACATGGCCGGTGGCGCGGGGCTCGTACGTGGGCGGCAGGCAGCCGAGCGCGTGGTAACCGTCGTTGAACGCGCGCTCGTTCTCGTAGCCGATCGACCACCAGGGGCGGCCCTGCTCGGCGCCCTTCTTGATGATCTTGTCGTCGATGTCGGTGACGTTCCGGATGAACGTGACGTCGTAGCCGCGGTAGTCGAACCAGCGGCGCATGATGTCGAAGTTCAGGCCCGAGCGGATGTGCCCGATGTGCGGGGCGGCCTGCACGGTCGCGCCACACAGGTAGATCGAGACGCAGCCCGGCTTGATCGGGGTGAAGTCACGGATCTGCCGGGCGCTGGTGTCGTACAGGCGAATGGTCACCACACCAGGGTAGTGGGCGGGGGGCAGTGCCCCGCGACCCCTTCGGGATCACGGGGCGCTTTTTTCCCGTCGTCCGGTGCTTCTAGCGCTGTACGGGATAGACGAGCGCCGTCGCGAGAGCGGCCAGGCCCTCCGCGCGGCCGGTGAGGCCGAGGCCGTCGGTGGTGGTGCCGGAGACGGAGACCGGCGCGCCGGCCGCCTCGCTCAGCGCCTTCTGTGCCTCGTCGCGGCGCTTGCCGACCTTGGGGCGGACGCCGACGACCTGGACGGCGATGTTGCCGATCTCGTACCCCTCGGCGCGGACGATCCTGGCCGCCTCGGCGAGCAGGGTGACGCCGGAGGCGCCGGACCACTCGGGCCGGGAGGTGCCGAAGTGGGCGCCGAGGTCGCCGATGCCGGCGGCGGAGAAGAGCGCGTCGCAGGCGGCGTGGGCGGCGACGTCACCGTCGGAGTGCCCGGCCAGTCCGTACTCCTCGCCCTCCCACAGCAGCCCGGCGCACCACAGCTCGCGCCCCTTCTCGAAGGCGTGGACGTCGGTGCCGATCCCGGTGCGGGGCAGGACGGGGGTCTGCGGGGTGGGCTCAGAAGCCATCGTTGGCCCTCCTGCGGGCGAGTACGGCCTCGGCGAGGACGAGGTCGAGGGGGCGGGTCACCTTGAACGCCTCTTCGTGGCCGGGCACGACCACGACGGGCGCGCCGAGCTTCTCGACCATGCCTGCGTCGTCGGTGGCGCCATCGCCGGTGAGGGCGACGGTGGCGTGGGCGTTGACCAGCGTCTCGCGGTCGAAGCCCTGCGGGGTCTGCACGGCGCGGAGCCGGGCCCGCACCGGGGTGGCGACGACCTGCTCGGGGGCGCCGGGCCGCTCGGCCGGCTCGACCTCCTTGACGGTGTCGGCGACGGGCAGCGCGGGGACGACGGCGACGGCCCCGTCCCGTACCGCCTCGATCACGGCGTCGACGGTGTCGACCGGCACGAGCGGGCGGGCCGCGTCGTGGACGAGGACGGTGGTGACGTCGTCGGGCACGGCCTTCAGGCCGAGGTGGACGGACTCCTGGCGGGTGTCGCCACCGGGCACGACCACGTAGTCGGTGCGCTCCGGCAGCGCATGGGCGTCGAGGAGGTTCTTGACCTCGGTGGCACCGTCGGCGGGGGCGACCACGACGACCAGGGAGACGGCGCGGGAGGCGGCCATCGCCCGGACGGCGTGGATCAGCATGGGGGTGCCGTTCAGCGCGCGCAGCGCCTTGGGGGCGCCCGGACCGAGGCGCACGCCCCGGCCGGCCGCGGGAATCACCACGGCGGTTCGACTATGACGCGCTTGGTCTGTCATCGGTTGCACTCCGGCAGGTTTGTTTCCGCGGGCGACGTGGGTATGGCGTCACCAAGCTGATGGCGACGCCTCGACCGGGCCCTTTCCGTGACGACGGTCGGGGCGTCGCCATGCGAGAGCCGCAAGGGGATGGGAGAGGGAAAGAGAGACGAACATGCCGCAGTGCCCGGCGACGGCACTGTGGAATCGTGGGATTCACAGCACGTCGGCGGGCACCGCGGCATTGATGCTGGGCATGGCGGCTGCGCCAGGCGTCAGACTGCTTCGGGCGTCAGGACGCGAGCACCTCGTCGAGGAGCGCCTCGGCCTTGTCCTCGTTGGTGTTCTCCGCGAGGGCCAGCTCGCTCACCAGGATCTGGCGGGCCTTGGCGAGCATGCGCTTCTCACCGGCGGAGAGTCCGCGCTCGCGCTCGCGACGCCACAGGTCGCGTACCACTTCGGCGACCTTGATGACATCGCCGGAGGCGAGCTTCTCCAGGTTTGCCTTGTAGCGACGGGACCAGTTCGTCGGCTCCTCTGCGTACGGCGCGCGCAGCACCTCGAAGACCCGGTCCAGCCCGTCCTGACCGACCACGTCGCGAACTCCGACGAACTCCGCGTTGTCCGCCGGCACACGCACCGTCAGGTCGCCTTGCGCGACCTTGAGCACCAAGTAGGTCTTGTCCACGCCTTTGATCTGGCGAGTTTCGATGGCCTCGATCAGCGCGGCCCCGTGATGGGGATAGACCACGGTGTCGCCAACCTTGAACGTCATGTGACAGGTACCCCTTCCGTGGCTATCCAGGGTAACACGGATACGGCTTCTTCTGAATGGCGTTTTCGCAGGTCAGGGCATATCTCGGGGCTTGACAACAGCGCCGCGAACGTGCTGCGGAGGGCTTCCGGAAGGCGGTATTCGCAGGTCGGAGCGGCTGCGCGGACACAGAGAAACACCCACGTTACAGTGCCCGGGAGTGGGATGGAGGGTGTCGGATGTACCGGTTTGTCGGGTTCGATGTGTCCTGCTTCACGCGATCCGTTCGAGGATCGATCACTCGTACGGATGGATTCTCGAATTGATCACCGGAGCCCCCGACGGCGTTTCTCGAATGCCCCGGGACGGAGCCGGACGGGGGAATGTGCGAATTGATCACGACGGATATGTGAACGGAAGGTGATAGCGGCGCGATCCGGCCATGACGGCGAGTTCCCGACCGGTCCGGGAACCGTCCGCGAGCCCTCCCGGCGCGGCGGTGAACGGAGCGGGTGCACGGAGAGGGGCGGGTCGGGTGCGGCACGGAGAGTGGGGCTCGGTAACCTGACTCCGCTGACACACCTTTAGCCGTTCCTTAGCCTGTCCGATCGTCCTAGGAGTTGCCGCCGCCGTGAGCCGCAGCCTTCGACGCGGCGCCATCGCCGCCACCGCCGTCGTGATCTCGATCGCCGCCCTGTCCGCCTGTGGTGCGGGCAATGACGCGCAGACGCTCCAGGTCCGCCCGGACAACGCCGCCGTCACCGTCGACGACGTCAAGGTCCAGAACGCCTTCGTCATCACCCAGCCCGACCCGGGTGCCGTCGGCCCGGCGGTCGTCTCCGCCACCGTCTTCAACAACGGCCAGACCCGCCAGACCCTCGACTCGATCACCCTGCCGGGCACCGTCGGCACCGTGAAGCTCAAGGCGGCCCAGGGCAACGGCCCGATCGTCGTCCCCGCCCACGGCTCCGTCGTCATCGGCGGCCAGGGCAACGCGTCCGCGGTCATCGAGGGCGGCCTGCACGAGGCCCGGAACGGCAACGCGCAGCAGGTCGTCTTCAAGCTGAGCAAGACCGGCGACGTGAGCCTGAGCGCGTACGTCGTCCCGGCGACGAGCTACTTCACGGAGTACGGCCCGAGCGAGCTCCCGAAGCCCCCGGTCGCCGTTCCCACGACCTCGTCCTCGGCCAAGCCGTCCGGCACCGCCAGCCCGACGGGCACGGCCACGCCGTCCGGCACCGCGACGCCGTCCGGCACCGCGACGCCGACGACCGGCTCGACGCAGGCCGCCGGTCACTGAGCCTCGTACGTACGTGAAGGGCGCCCCCTCTCCGGAGGGGGCGCCCTTCACGCATGTACCGCGTCACGCGCGGTCTGCGTCACACGCGCTCTGCGTCACGCGCGCTCTACGGCTCGAACTTGTAGCCCAGACCACGCACCGTCACCAGATACCGCGGCGCACCAGGATCCGGCTCGATCTTCGCCCGGAGGCGCTTCACGTGGACGTCGAGGGTCTTGGTGTCGCCGACGTAGTCGGCGCCCCAGACGCGGTCGATGAGCTGCATGCGGGTCAGGACGCGGCCCGCGTTGCGGAGCAGCATCTCCAGGAGGTCGAACTCCTTGAGCGGGAGGTCGACCTTGCCGCCGCCGACGGTGACCACGTGGCGGTCGACGTCCATGCGGACCGGGCCGGCCTCCAGGGCGGCCGGGGTGACCTCCTCCGGCTCGCCGCGGCGGCGCAGGACCGCGCGGATGCGGGCGACCAGCTCCCGCGAGGAGAAGGGCTTCGTCACGTAGTCGTCGGCTCCTATCTCCAGGCCGACGACCTTGTCGATCTCGCTGTCCTTCGCGGTCACCATGATGACCGGCACGTTCGAGCGGCTGCGCAGCTGGCGGCACACCTCGGTACCGGGCAGGCCCGGCAGCATGAGGTCGAGGAGGACCAGGTCCGCTCCGTTGCGCTCGAACTCGTCGAGGCCGTCGGGCCCGGTCGCCGCGATGGCGACCTCGAAGCCCTCCTTGCGGAGCATGTACGACAGGGCGTCGCTGAAGGATTCCTCATCCTCGACGACAAGCACACGGGTCACGGAAGGACCTCCGGGGCGGGGAGTGGTTCGGTCATGAGTTCAGGGGTGGGGGAAGCGGAGGCGAATTTTCCGCGGCGGGAACCGGCGGACCCGCCGGAGCGGGGCGTGCCGTGGGCGCCGTCGGCGTCCTCGGCGTCGTCCGGGCCACCGGCGTCCGCGCGGCGGTTCCGCGCGGCACCGGCCTCCGGCAGCCGCAGGGTGAAGGTCGAGCCCTGGCCCTCGGTGCTCCACACCGTGACCTCCCCGCCGTGCGAGGCGGCCACGTGCTTGACGATGGCGAGGCCGAGTCCCGTACCGCCCGTGGCCCGGGAGCGGGCCGGGTCGACCCGGTAGAAGCGCTCGAAGACCCGCTCGCGGTCCTTCTCCGAGATGCCGATGCCCTGGTCGGTCACCGCTATCTCGATCAGGTCGCCGCCGGGCGCCGCGACGCGGCGCGCGGCGATGCCGACGCGGGTGCGGGCCGGCGAGTAGTTCACCGCGTTCTCGACGAGGTTGCCGAGTGCGGCGGCGAGCTGGCCGCGGCTGCCCCACACGAACAGGTCGGCCGTTCCCCCGGAGGCCATGGTGATCTGCTTGGTGGACGCGGTGTGCCGGGAGCGGTCGATCGCCTCGGCGACCAGCTCGTCCACCCGTACCGGCTCGGAGTCCTCCAGCGGATCGTCGTTCTGCACCCGGGACAGGTCGATGAGCTCCTGTACGAGGTTGGTCAGGCGGGTGGCCTCGATCTGCATCCGGCCCGCGAACCGGGTGACCGCCTCGGGGTCGTCCGACGCGTCCATGACCGCCTCGGAGAGCAGCGAGAGCGCGCCGACCGGGGTCTTCAGCTCATGGCTCACGTTGGCGACGAAGTCGCGTCGTACGGCTTCGATGCGGCGGGCCTCGGTGAGGTCCTCGACCAGCAGCAGCACGAGCCGCGACCCCAGCGGGGCGACCCGGGCGGAGACCGCGAGGGCCTCGCCGCGGCCGGTGCCGCGCCGGGGCAGATCCAGCTCGACCTGTCGTATCTCTCCGTCACGGCGGGTGTCGCGGGCCATGTTGAGCATGGGCTCCACGGCCAGCTTCCCGCCTCGGACCAGGCCGAGCGCGTACGCCGCCGAGCTGGCCTTCACCACGGAGTCGCTCTCGTCGAGGACGACCGCGGAGGAGCGCAGCACGGACAGCACGGTGTCGACGCCGGGCGGAAGAACGGCGTCGGTGTGCAGGGAGGTACGGGTGGGTCTCGCCTGGTCGCGCTCGCTCCAGCGGAACGCCAGCATGGCGATCACGCCGGTGCACACGCCGGCGATAGCGGCCAATGCGGCGACCGCCGCGTTCACGTCCATGCCAACCAGGTTATGCGGGTCGGCTGACACTCTCCCAGCCGTCCGAGTGGCTGCTCGAACAGTCGTCGCTCAGAGTTCACCGGGGAGACGGTGCCGATTCATTTGGCCTGTCCGGCGCCCCGGGGTGCGTCGCCCAGAGTTCACCTGGAGGACAGGGCCGGTTTACGAGACCGGCCGAAGCAGTACGCGTACGGGCCGCACCGTGGGAGCGTGGGGGTCCGACACCATCGAGCACCACCCGGATCCCAGAGCATCGCGTAGAGAAGGGACACCCATGCGGGACGCGTACCACGAGGAACTTGACTCGATCGGCGAGGGCCTGGTCGAGATGGCTCGCCTGGTCGGGTCCGCGATCGGCCGGGCCACCACGGCCATGCTGGACGCCGACCTGAAGCTCGCGGAGAGCGTGATCGCCGCGGACCAGAAGGTCGACGACCTCCAGCACGACCTGGAGGCGCGGGCGATAGCGCTGCTCGCCCGGCAGCAGCCGGTGGCGACGGACCTGCGGATCGTGGTGACCTCGCTGCGGATGAGCGCCGACCTGGAGCGCTCCGGCGACCTGGCCCAGCACGTGGCCAAGCTGGCCCGGCTGCGCTTCCCGGACCGCGCGGTGCCGAACGACCTGCACGCCACCGTCCTGCAGATGGGCCAGCTGGCGCAGCGCCTGATGGCGAAGGCGGCCGAGGTCGTCATCACCAAGGACGTCGACCTGGCGCTCCAGCTGGAGCAGGACGACGACGAGATGGACCTGCTGCACCGGACGCTCTTCCAGCACCTGATGGACGACCGCTGGAGCCACGGCATCGAGACGGCCGTGGACGTGACGCTGCTCGGCCGCTACTACGAGCGGTTCGCGGACCACGCGGTGTCGGTGGCCAAGCGCGTGGTGTACCTGGTGACGGGTGAGCACGCGGACGAGCTGCAGCCGGCGGAGTCGCCGGTCGAGGGCGCGTAGGCAGCGGGCGCGCGACCGGAGGGCGCGTAAGGCTTACGGCGCGGGCGGTCGCACACCTGTGCGCCGTCGGTGCGCCGTGTGCGGTGGGCGGGCCCGGGCATGGAATGGAGGGGAGGCGAGGTACGCCTTCTCAGGGAGGGACCCCATGCCCGAATCCGCTCCGATCACCGACCTCCAGCAGGAACCCGCGCGCGAGCCGGAGTTCCTGCCCGTCCTCGGCGCCTGCGGGTGCGGCTCGGGCTGCGGCTGCGGCTGCCAGTCCGGCGGGCCGTGCCAGTGCGGCGGCTGCAGCTGCTAGCGGTCAGCGAGGTCACGTACGTCTGCGGGCCCTGTTCCCGGTCTCCGGGCGGGGTCCGCGCCGTCACGTCCCCAGGACGCCGACGATCTGGTCCCCGGCGAGCTCACCGGTCTCCAGGAAGCCGAGCCCCCGGTAGAACTCCCCCGGCCCGTCCTCCCCGGCGTGCCACGACACGTACATCTCCCGCGCCCCGCGCCGCCGCAGCTCCTCGCGCACGGCCCCGACGGCGAACCGCCCGTACCCCTTGCCCTGGTGCCCGGCGCCGATGTTGAGCCGCCACAGCCCGCTGCGCCGGTCAGCCGGGTCCTTCTCGGCGTCCCACTGGATGTCCACGAACGCCATCAGGAAACCGACGATCTCGTCCGCGTCGACGATCAGCCGCGGCCAGGCCGTCTCCCCGTACGCGTACGCCTCGGCGAGCGAGCGGACGACGGGCGCGACGTTCTGCTCCTGGTGGGGGTGGACGCGCAGGGCGAGGGCGGCGTCGACGTTCTCGGGGGTGATCGGCTCAAGGCGGGGATCGCTCATGGGGGCGAGGCTAGGCGAGACGCGGTGATCTTGGCGTACGAATATCCGGGGGCGCCGAGCGGACACGGCGCCCCCGGGGTCACGGCTGGTCAGCGACAGGTGGTGGCGGGGCGGCGACGGCTCACGGGGTGAGGAAGACGACCGAGCGCAGCTTGAGGGCGTCGGTGGCGGGGCGGCCGTGGGGGCGCAGCTGCCAGGAGTCGCCGGTGCAGTCGGGCTCGGTGAAGACGATGGCGTAGTCGCTCGTGTCGTTGTGCGGGGCGAAGGCGGGCTCCGATGAGCCCGGGTCGGCGGCCTCCGGGATGGTGATGCAGACCTCGCTCTCGGGTTCGTGCAGGGTGACGGCGACGTTCCCGCCGCCCAGGTCGGTCGCCTTGTAGGAGAAGTCGCCGGTGGCGGCGTGGGCGGGGGCGGCCAGGACGGCCGTGAGGGCGAGGGCGCCGCAAGCGGCGGCGAGGGTGTGCCGAAGGCGCACGGAAGGTCTCTTTCGTCGGCGTGGGGAAGGACCGGGGTCATCGGTCCTCCGCAGCTCTACCGCGCCCCGTGCGCCCGGCATGCGGCACGCGCTCGCCGGAAGGTTTCTGTGTCACCCGCCCGGCGCAATGTCCGAGCGCGCCCCTCGTCCCGCCCGTCTGCCCCGGGCGTCAGGGCGTGAAGACCTCCTGGAGGCTGTCGATCGAGCCGTCGCCGCCCACGTCGTACCGGAAGACGAGACCGGAGTTCGGGTTCGCCTTCACCCAGTCGATCAGCTCCTGCACGCCGATCCGCTTGTTCTCGGTGCTCGCGATGATGGGGTTGGTCGCGGTGACGTACGCGGCCTGGTCCATCGCCCAGCGGGCCTCCTCGCCGCTGACGACGAACGGCGCGCCGTCGCTGTCCGGGCTGCCGCAGCCCCAGGCGCCGTGCTGGAAGACGAGGTTGACCTTGCCGGTGCTTCCGGGAAGCTCTTCGATGCGGTAGAGGGCGATCTCGTCCGGGTCGTAATGGTCCGGGTTCGGCGCGGCGGTGACGCAGTCGCCGCCGGGCTTCTTCACCGGGTACGTGGTCGGCGTCGCCGCCGGCTTCCCGGCCGGCTTGGTGGGCAGCTTGGCCACCGGCTTCACGGTCGGCTTCGGCGCGGGCGCGCCGGTCGGCTTCGCGGCCGGCGCCTCCGTGGCGGGCGCCTCCGTCGCCGCGGGCGCCGAACTCGCCGGAGCGCTCGGCTTCCCCACCGACCCCGCCCCGCTCGCGGTCCCGCCCTTCTGACACCCGGTCACCGCGGCGCTCAGCGCGACCGCCGCGACCGCGACACCGACAGATCTCAGCCGCAGACCGTTCATCGGGACTCCCCCTCTTTCCGCGACGGCCGCCCTCGGACCGCATCCCGGCTCGGAACGTAGCAACCCGCCACCCCCGTGCGCGATATCCAGCCACTCTCTGTCACGCATCCGAGACGGTCCCGACACCGGAGCACGAAGAAGCCCCCGGCCCGCCGCACGGGCGGCGGCGGACCGGGGGCTTTCCCGAGACGCGGCTCAGGCGGGGCTCAGGGTCACTTCTTGCCCTGGTTCTTCACGGCCTCGATGGCGGCGGCCGCGGCCTCCGGGTCGAGGTACGTGCCGCCCGGCTTCAGCGGCTTGAAGTTCTCGTCCAGCTCGTAGGCGAGCGGGATGCCGGTCGGGATGTTGAGGCCCGCGATGTCGGCGTCCGAGATGCCGTCGAGGTGCTTGACGAGGGCGCGGAGGCTGTTGCCGTGGGCGGCGACGAGGACCGTGCGGCCGGCCAGGAGGTCCGGGACGATGCCGTCGTACCAGTACGGGAGCATCCGCTGGACGACGTCCTTGAGGCACTCGGTCTGCGGGCGCAGCTCCGGCGGGATCGTGGCGTAGCGGGCGTCGTGGGCCTGCGAGTACTCGTTGTCGTCGGCGAGCGCCGGCGGCGGGGTGTCGTACGAGCGGCGCCACAGCATGAACTGCTCCTCGCCGAACTCGGCGAGCGTCTGCGCCTTGTCCTTGCCCTGCAGCGCGCCGTAGTGGCGCTCGTTCAGGCGCCAGCTGCGGTGGACCGGGATCCAGTGGCGGTCGGCGGCCTCCAGGGCGAGCTGCGCCGTGCGGATGGCGCGCTTCTGGAGCGAGGTGTGCAGCACGTCGGGCAGCAGGCCGGCGTCCTTGAGCAGCTCACCGCCGCGGACCGCCTCCTTCTCGCCCTTCTCGGTGAGGTTGACGTCCACCCAGCCGGTGAACAGGTTCTTCGCGTTCCACTCGCTCTCGCCGTGGCGGAGGAGGATCAGCTTGTACGGTGCGTCGGCCATGCGTACGAGCCTAGACGACGGTCGACGATTGACGCGCACCGTCAATTCGCTGGCGTCCGGCGTATGAGATGCGTAAGTTACGAGGACGGTAAGCGGGACTTACACAGGACGTTCACACGCCGGCACGCACCAGCACACACCAGGGGGGCCGCCCAGCCATGTCCATCGACTCACTCAGACGGTCAGCGCGCTCGACGGTCTCCGGACTTCCGGGCGCTTTCTGGTGGCTGTGGCTGTCGACCCTGGTCAACCGCACCGGGGCCTTCGTCCTGACCTTCCTCTCCCTCTTCCTCACGCAGGAGCTCGGCCACTCCGCCTGGTTCGCCGGACTCGTCGTCGCCCTCCACGGCCTCGGCGGCGTCGCCGGCTCCCCGCTCGGCGGCATGCTCACCGACCGCTGGGGCCGCCGCCCCACCATGGTCACCATGCACCTGGCGGCCGCCACCTGCACCGTGCTGCTCGCGCTCGTCACCAGCGCCTGGAGCATCGCGACCGTCGTCCTCCTGATGGGCGTCGCCATGCAGGGCGTCCGGCCCTCCATCAACGCCACCATCGCCGACCTCGTCCCCGCCGACGACGTCCGCCGCGCCTACGCCCTCAACTACTGGGCCCTCAACCTCGGCTTCGCCATCGCCGCCATCGGCGGCGGCGTCGCGACCGTCCTCGGCTACCGCACCCTGTTCGTCATCGACGCCGTCGCCACCGTCCTGTGCGCCCTGATCGTCTTCCTCCGGCTGCCCGAGACCCGCCCGGAGACCGGGAAGGACGAGGCCGGCGGCGGCGCGGAGCAGGAGAAGGTCAGCATCGGCACCGTCCTGCGCGACGCGCCCTTCCGCACCCTGGTGATGCTCAACCTGTTCGTCTGCCTGGTCTTCACCGCCCCGTGGATCGGCCTGCCGCTCACCATGGCCGGCCAGGGCCTCGACCCGTCCGCGTACGGTGTCGTCATCGCCGTCAACGGCGTCGTGATCGTCGCCTTCCAGCTGCTCGTCAACAAGCTCACCGACAAGCGCTCCCCGGCGATGCTGCTCACCGTCTCCTCGCTGCTCTTCGCGCTCGGCACCGGCGCCACCGCGCTCGCCGGCTCCTCCCTCGCCTTCGCCGCGACCGTCGTCGTCTGGACGATCGGCGAGATGATCCACGTCCCCACCAACGCCGCCGCGACCGCCCGGCTCGCGCCCGAACACGCCCGCGGCCGCTACCAGGGCGTCATGGGCATGTCCTGGGCGGTGGCCGGTTTCGTCGCGCCGATCCTGGCCGGCGCGATCGTCGACGGGCCCGGTCCGGACGTCCTGTGGATCGCCTGCGCGGTCATCGGCGCCGTCGCCGCCCTGGGCTACCAGACCCGGCTGCGCGCCGCCCTGGCCGACGCGGAGGAGAAGACCGTGGAGGAGACCACGGAGAAGGCCACGGAGACGGCCACGGAGACGGCCGATCAGTCGGTCACCGCGGCCGGCGGCACCGGGGACGCGACCGGCGTCAGTTCGCCGGCTTCCGCGTCAGGTTCCTGAACGCGTCGAGGTTACGGGTCGACTCGCCGCGCGACACCCGCCACTCGTACTCCCGCCGGATCGCCGACGCGAAGCCCAGTTCGAGCAGGGTGTTGAAGTCGCCGTCCGCCGCCTCCAGGACGGACCCGAGGAGCCGGTCCAGCTCCTCGGGGGTGACGGCGGCCAGCGGCAGCTTGCCGGCCAGGTAGATGTCGCCGAGGCCGTCGATCGCGTAACCCACCCCGTACAGCTTCAGGTTGCGTTCGAGCAGCCAGCGGTGGACGCCGGCCTCGTTCTCGTCGGGGTGGCGGATGACGAAGGCGTTGAGGGAGAGGGAGTGCTTCCCGACGCGCAGCGAGAGCGTCGTGAACAGCTTGCGGGTACCGGGGAGTTTCACCACGTACGAGCCCGGCTCCGCGGACTCCCATTCCAGTTCCGCGTCCTTGAACGTGTCCTCGATGATCCGCCGGACCTGCTCCGCCTCGACCTCAGCCATGGAGGGAGCGTACGCGACGGCGGTGCTCCCGCTGTTCCCGGTGATCGCGCAGCCGGTGGTCGTGCATCGCCGCCGTGTAGACGTCCGCCGTCGCCGACGCCGCCGTGTCCCAGCCGAACGAGCCGGCGTGCCGGGCCGCCGCCGCGCCCATCCGGGCCGAGAGCTCCGGCTCGTCGACGAAGCGGGCCAGCGCCCTGGCGTAGTCCACCGGGTCGTGGCCCTGGACGAGGAAGCCGGTGACGTCGTCCCGTACGGCCACCGGCAGACCGCCCACCGCGGCCGCGACGACCGGGGTGCCGGCCGCCTGCGCCTCGATGGCGACCAGGCCGAAGGACTCGCTGTACGACGGGACGACCAGCACGCTCGCGGCGCGGAACCAGTCCGCGAGCCGGTCCTGGCCGACCGGCGGCTGGAAGCGCACGAGATCGGCGATGCCCAGCCTGGCGGCGAGCTTCTGCAGGCCCTCCGGCTTGGCGAGGCCGCTGCCGCTCGGGCCGCCGACCACCGGCACCACCATGCGCGTGCGCAGCGAGGGATCGCGGTCCACCAGCAGGGCCGCGGCGCGCAGCAGGATGTCCGGGGCCTTCAGCGGCTGGATGCGGCCGGCGAAGACGGGGATGAAGGCGTCCCGGGGCAGGCCGAGCCGGGCCCGGGCGGCGGCGCGGCCGTCGGCCGGCCGGAAGTGGTCGAGGTTGACCCCGGGGTGCACGACGGCGATCTTCGCCGGGTCGGCCTCGTAGAAGCGGGCCAGCTCGTCGGCCTCCTCCGCCGTGTTGGCGATGAGCCGGTCGGCCGCCGCGACGATCTGCGTCTCGCCGATCACCCGGGCCGCGGGCTCGGGAGTGTCGCCCTCCGCGAGCGCCGCGTTCTTCACCTTGGCCATGGTGTGCATGGTGTGGACGAGCGGGACGCCCCAGCGCTCGGCGGCGAGCCAGCCGACATGGCCGGAGAGCCAGTAGTGCGAGTGCACCAGGTCGTAGTGGCCGGAGCGGTGGCCCGCCCACGCCTGCATCACGCCGTGCGTGAAGGCGCACAGCTGGGCCGGCAGCTCCTCCTTGGCCAGCCCCTCGTACGGCCCCGCGTCCACGTGCCGGACGAGCACGCCGGGCGCGAGCTCGACGACCGGTTGCAGGCCGCCGGCGTTGGCCCGGGTGAAGATCTCGACCTCGACGTTGATCGCGGCGAGCCGCTTGGCCAGCTCCACGATGTAGACGTTCATGCCGCCCGCGTCGCCCGTGCCGGGCTGGTGCAGGGGCGAGGTGTGCACGCTGAGCATGGCCACGCGGCGCGGGCCGCGGTGCCGGCCGGGGAGCCGGAGCCGGGGCGGCGCCGCCAGGGTGCCGGCGAACCGGGACACGTACTGGCTCACGTCGGCGGTCCTTCCGCTGTCGGGCATGACGACTGTCGGGCATGACGAGCGAGGGCGCGTGGCACCCCGCAACGGCGACAACACCCGGCCGGTCCGATTTCATTTCCGGCGCCGGCGCCGCTTTGCCAATTTGTTGCGCGGTCAGCGCCCGAGCAGGACCTGCTCAGGACCTGGACGAGACCTGGACAGAACCTGGTCAGGCCCTCCACCAGCACCCTTTACGCTCGTTCCATGGCATCCCGCACCCCCCGCACGGCCGGGCCCCGCCCCGTCGGCACGGTCACCCGCGGGACCACCAACCCCAACCGGCTGCGCCGCCAGGACCGCTGGATCGCCGCCGTGCACGGCCCGGCCCTGCGCCGCTCCGACGCGCCGCCCGTCGCCGTCGACCTCGGCTACGGCGCCGCGCCCTGGACCGCCGTCGAGCTGCTCGCCCGGCTGCGCACCGCCGACCCCCGCACGCTGCTCTACGGCATCGAGATCGAGCCGGCCCGGGTCGCCGCCGCGAAGCCGTACGAGCGCGAGGGCCTGGAGTTCCGGCACGGCGGCTTCGAGGTGCCGGTGCCCGGCGAGGTCGCGCTGATCCGGGCCGCGAACGTGCTGCGGCAGTACGACGAGGAGCAGGTGGCCGCGGTCTGGGAGCGCCTGTGCGCCCGCCTCGCGCCCGAGGGCCTCCTCGTCGAGGGGACGTGCGACGAGATCGGCCGGCGGCACGTGTGGGTGGCGCTCGACCGGTCGGGGCCGCGGACGGTGACCTTCGCGACCCGGCTCGGCTCGCTCGACCGGCCCTCCGACCTGGCGGAGCGGCTGCCCAAGGCGCTGATCCACCGGAACGTGCCGGGCGAGCCGGTGCACGCGTTCCTGCGGGACTTCGACCGGGCGTGGGCGGCGGCGGCCCCGTTCGCCTCGCTCGGCGCCCGGCAGCGCTGGATCCGCTCCGTACGCGATCTGGCGGCCGACTGGCCGCTGACGGACGGTCCGCGGCGGTGGCGGCAGGGCGAGGTGACGGTGCGGTGGGAGGCACTGGCGCCGAACTCCCGGTGAATTCCGGACGGGTGGCGAGCACCGCCCGCGACTCGGGGGAACGCAACAGGAGCAACGCACGTCACCACTAGGGGGGAGTGACCCGACAGGCCCGGCTCTCCCCTGTTGTTTTCCGGTTTCGCATGGCACTATCGCCAAGGTCACGACCAAGTTACTGACGGTAAATCAGTTAAGTTCATGCAGGTCACTTGAGGGGGAGCCAGTGAACCGACGCCGCCACGCCATCGCCACGCTCACCGTGGTCTGCGCCCTGACGGTGCTCGCCTCGCCGGCGCTCACCCTGCAGGCCGCCGCCGCCCCGCTCCCCCCGCCGCCGAAGCAGCCGCAGAAGACCCTCGAAGAGGTCCGCGAGGAGATCGACGAGCTCTACCGGCAGGCCGCCGTCGCCACCGACGCGTACAACCTCGCCGAGGAGAAGACCAAGGAGCAGTCCGCCGAGATCGTGCAGCTGGCCCGGATGATCGTGGCCGGCCAGCAGAAGATCGCGGACCTCAAGGCCCGGGCCGGCGCCACGGCCCGCGCCCAGTACCGCAACGGCGGTCTGCCGGACGGCGCCCAGCTCGTCCTCACCAACGACCCCCAGCTCTTCCTCGACAACGCGGGCCGGCTCAAGGAGGGGCAGAAGGCCACCACCGATCTGCTCGCCGAACTGACGCAGACCCAGTCCGAGTTGACCACCTACGCCAAGGACGCCAGCGACAACTGGACCAAGCTGGAGGCCAACCGGGTCAAGCAGGCCAAGGCGAAGAAGGAGATCAACGACAAGATCGACGCGGCGAAGAAGCTGGAGTCCCAGCTCGCCGCCGAGGAGCGGGCCCGGCTGCTCGCCCTGGAGCAGCAGGCGCAGTACCGGGCGCAGACCAAGTGGCTCGACTCGGGCATCCTCAAGGAGCTGAACGAGCAGGCCACCCCGGCCGGCAGGCGGGCGGTGGAGTTCGCCACCGCGCAGATCGGCAAGCCGTACGTGTGGGGGGCCGAGGGCCCGGCCTCGTACGACTGCTCGGGACTCACCCAGTCCGCCTGGGGTGCCGCCGGCCTGTCCATCCCGCGCACCTCGCAGGAGCAGTGGCGGCTGCTGAAGCACGTGGACATCAAGGACATGCGGCCCGGCGACCTGATCGTCTACTACAAGGACGCCAGTCATATCGGGATGTACGTGGGGAACGGGGCGATCGTGCACGCGCCGCGCCCCGGGCGGAACGTGACGCTCACGGGCGCGGGCACGATGGAGATCCTGGGCGTCGTCCGCCCGGAGTGACCTTTCTCATCGGAACAGGGGCGCCTACCTCCCCATCCGCGGCATATGCCAACGGGTTCCGGCGGTCCGCTCTGTGATCGCCGTTCCGCATCGGCGCACGGGCCCGCTATGGTCGGTCCCCGGCCCTCGGGGGGAGGGAAGGAAACCAGACCGATGCCCGTACCCGTACCGCGCCAGAGAATCGATTCTCCCGCGGCACCCGGAACGCCCGGCACCACCACCACGAACGCTGGCACCGGTGGCACCGCCACCGACCTCACGCTCCTCGTCGTCGAGGACGACCCGGCGGGCGCGCTCGCCGTGCCCGACATGCTCGACGCGGCCGGCCCCCGGCTCCGCGTCCGCACCGCCCGCAACCTCACCGAGGCCGAGCGGCTGCTCACCGACGACGTGCACTGCATCCTGGTCGACCTCGCCCTGCCCGCACCCCGTGGAGCGGAGGACGACCCGCTCGCGCCGCTCCGGCACATCCTGCGGCTCGCGCCGCGCCACGCCGTCCTCGCCCTCGCCGCCTCCGCGGACGCGGAACTCGCGGCCGAGGCGGTACGGGTCGGGGCGCAGGACCACCTCTTCCGCGAGGAGCTCGACGGACGGCTCCTCAGCCGGGCCATCCGGTACGCGGTCGAGCGCAAGCGCGCCGACGCCGTGCAGGTCAAGCTCACCGAGTCCCGGCTGCGCGCCCAGGAGAACGCCCGTCTGGAGCGCGGCCTCCTGCCGACCCCGCTCCTGGAGGGCTCCGCGCTCCGCTTCGCCGCCCGCTACCGGCCCGGCCGGTCCCGCGCGCTGCTCGGCGGCGACTTCTACGACACCGTCCGCACCCCCGACGGCACCGTCCACGCCATGATCGGCGACGTCTGCGGCCACGGCCCGGACGAGGCCGCGCTCGGCGTGGAACTGCGGATCGCCTGGCGGGCGCTGACCTTCGCGGGCCTGTGCGGGGACGAGCTGCTCTCCACGCTCCAGCAGGTCCTGGAGCACGAGCGGGAGAGCGAGGAGATCTTCGCGACGCTCTGCACGGTCGACATCGCGCCCGACGGGCGCCGGGCCGGGCTCTCCCTGGCCGGCCACCCCGCGCCGCTGATCGCCCGGCACGGACTGCCGGCCCGGCTCCTGCCCTACGACGAGGGAGGCCCGGCCCTCGGCCTGCTGCCGCGCGCCCGCTGGCCGCGCCGACAGGTCGAGCTGGGGGCGAGCTGGAGCCTGCTGATGTACACGGACGGCCTGATCGAGGGCCGCTCGGCGGGCCCGGGCTCGCCGCGACTCGGCCAGGACGGAATGGTCGAGATGATCAACCGGCAGCTGGCGGCGGGACTGCGCGGCGAGGAGCTGCTCGACGCGGCCGTGACGGAGGTGCGCGAGCTGAACGGCGGGGAGCTGACGGACGACGTGGCGGTGCTGGCGCTGGAACGGGACCGGGAAGGCGACCTGGTACGGGACAGGGCCCGGAGTCAGTGACCCCGGGCCCTGCACGGATGACCGGGCCGAGGTCAGTGAGCCCGGGCCCTGCACGGATGACCGGGCCGGAGTCAGTGACCCCGGGCCCTGTGTGGTAACCGGGCCGGATCACCGGCCGCCGTTGTAGGGGCCGTACGGTCCGTCGCTGCTGGAGCCGCCGCGGCGGCCGCCTCCGGAGACCTGACGGAGGGCCGGCCGCACGTCCACCATGAAGACGATGGCGGCGATGAGTCCGGCGATCTGCAGGAACAGCATCGGCAGCAGCACGTTGAGGAGCAGGTTGATCCCGAGCAGGATCAGCCAGAACTTCTTGGTCTGCTTGTCGGCGGCACGATACGCGTCCTCCCGGGCCATGGCGGCGAAGACGAACGCGGCGACGGCGAAGCCGGTGAAGACCAGGAAGGTCACCAGGGAGAGGATCGAGTCGAAGCCGTTCGCCAACATGCTGTGCACCGCCTAGGTGAGTGGGTGGAGCGCCTCGCGGCCAAGGTACCCGGTACAACGCTCCGGACACCCGGTTTGGTGCCCGGACCGGGGACTACTCGCCGCTTTCGGCGGCAACGGTCTTCTTGGCGGGCGTCTTGCGGGTGGTGGTCTTGCGGGCGGCGGGCTTGGGAGCCGCCACCTCCGCGGCCTTGGCCTCCGGCTTCGGCTCGGGGTCCGGCTCGACGACGACGGCGATCTCGGTGATCTCCTCGGCGACCTCGCCCCGC
The DNA here is from genome assembly GCF_053605265.1 of Streptomyces sp. NPDC003943. NCBI lineage: Bacteria > Bacillati > Actinomycetota > Actinomycetes > Kitasatosporales > Streptomycetaceae > Streptomyces > Streptomyces sp. NPDC003943. Next base: position 21,562 of record NZ_JBSGIW010000060.1, read on the forward strand.
CACGCCTTGACGGCCTCCTCGCCGTGCGCGGCGAGCTCCTCGTACTTCTCGCGCGCCTTCACCGCGTACTCGGCGGCGACGCCGACCCCGCGCAGCGCCAGGTCCTGGGCCTGCTCGCCCAGCTTCTTCAGGTCGGTGTCGATGCCGCCCACGAACTCGGCGAACTTCGCCTGCGCCTTCTCCTGCACCGCCTTCGGGTCCGTCTTCTTCACGGCCTCGATCCGCGCGGGCGCCTCGGCGGCGAGCTGCTCGATGAGCCCGGGCACCTTCTTGGCCTGCTGCACGGCGAGGTCGGCGGTGCCGGCGGCGAAGTAGAGGGGGGTACGCAGTTCGTCGATGATGGCCATGGTCGTGGTCCTCCCAGAAGTGCTACGTGTCGGTGGGCTGCGCCGGCTGCCCGGCGGTGTTCTCGGCGGCGTTCTCCTTGCGGAAGGAGTCGTAGATCTGGAGCAGCACCTGCTTCTGCCGCTCGTTGATCGAGGGATCGGCCAGGATGACGGCGCGCGTCTCCAGCTCGTCCCGGTCCTTCTCGTCGAGGATCCCGGCGCGCACGTACAGCGTCTCGGCGGAGATCCGCAGGGCCTTCGCGACCTGCTGCAGCACCTCCGCGCTGGGCTTGCGCAGCCCCCGCTCGATCTGACTCAGATACGGATTCGACACCCCCGCGGCCTCGGCGAGCTGCCGCAGGGACAGCTGCGCGGTGCGCCGCTGCTCGCGGAGGTACTCACCGAGATTGCCGACGTTGAGCGATGCCATGTCTCGACCCTGCCAGCTGCCGCTAACTATTGCAAGCAGGTGCTTGCAATAGTTCTGTTACGCGCGCGCCTCAACCTCCGCCGGCCGGCCCGCGTCCCCGCGCAGCCGCCCGTACATCACCATGTCCCGCCGCTCCTCCCCCACCTGCTGCCAGCCCCGCAGCACCCCCTCACGGCGGAAGCCGGCGCGTTCCGCCGTGCGGGCCGAGGCGGTGTTCCAGGGTTCGACGCAGAGTTCGAGCCGGGGGACTTCGAGGTCCCGGAAGGCCCATTCCGCGACCGTGGCGAGAGCGGTGCCGGCGATGGCGTGGCCGCGTGCGGCGGGGCTGAGCCAGTAGCCGAGGGAGGCGCGGCCCTGGGCGAGGTCCTTGAGCCAGAGCCCGATGAAGCCGACCGGGCGGGCGGCCTGACCGGCGTCCACGGCCGGGAGCTCGATGGCGAAGGGATAACCGGCCCCCGTCGCGGCGCGGGACCACTGGCGCTCGACGAAGGCGCGGCCCTCGGCCTCGGAATAGGACGGGGGCACGGTCGTGATCAGGGGGATGTACGGGTCGGCGGACGCCTCGCGGACCAGCGCGAGGTCCGGGTCCGCGAGGCGCCAGGGGCGCAGGGTGAGGCCGGTGGGGGCGGTCAGGACGGGGACGGTCAGCTCCATCCCCGTATCCTGCCGCGCGTCCCTGCCGTCAGGCGCCCACGTACTCCGCCAGGTGCTGCCCCGTCAGCGTCGAGCGGGCCGCGACCAGTTCAGCCGGGGTGCCCTCGAAGACGATGCGGCCGCCGTCGTGACCGGCGCCGGGGCCGAGGTCGATGATCCAGTCGGCGTGGACCATGACGGCCTGGTGGTGCTCGACGACGATGACGGACTTGCCGGAGTCGACGAGCCGGTCGAGGAGGCCGAGGAGCTGTTCGACGTCGGCGAGGTGGAGGCCGGCGGTGGGCTCGTCGAGGACGTAGACGCCGCCCTTGTCGCCCATGTGGGTGGCCAGCTTGAGTCGCTGGCGCTCGCCGCCGGAGAGGGTGGTGAGCGGCTGGCCGAGGCTGAGGTAGCCGAGGCCGACGTCGGCGAGGCGCTCCACGATGCGGTGGGCGGCCGGGGTGCGGGCTTCACCCGCGCCGAGGAACGCCTCGGCCTCCTCGACGGACATGGCGAGCACCTCGGCGATGTTCCGGCCGCCGAAGCGGTATTCGAGGACCGAGGCCTGGAAGCGCCTCCCCTCGCACTCCTCGCACACCGTGGACACCCCGGCCATCATCGCCAGGTCCGTGTAGACGACCCCGGCGCCGTTGCAGGTCGGGCAGGCGCCCTCCGAGTTGGCGCTGAACAGCGCCGGCTTCACGCCGTTGGCCTTGGCGAACGCCTTGCGGATCGGGTCGAGGAGCCCGGTGTACGTCGCCGGGTTGGAGCGCCGCGAGCCGCGGATCGCGCCCTGGTCGACCGACACCACGCCCGCGCCCCGGGGAATCGAGCCGTGCACCAGCGAGCTCTTGCCGGAACCGGCGACACCGGTGACGACGGCGAGGACGCCGAGCGGGATGTCGACGTCGACGTCGCGCAGGTTGTTCGCGCTCGCGCCGCGCACCTCCAGGACGCCGGTCGGCTTCCGTACGGAGTCCTTGATCGTCGCCCGGTCGCCGAAGTGCCGGCCGGTGACCGTGTCGCTGCCCCGCAGCGCGTCGACCGTGCCCTCGAAGCAGACGCTGCCGCCCGCCGTACCCGCGCCGGGCCCGAGATCCACCACGTGGTCGGCGATCGCGATGGTCTCCGGCTTGTGCTCGACGACGAGGACCGTGTTGCCCTTGTCGCGCAGCCGCAGCAGCAGGCCGTTCATGCGCTGGATGTCGTGCGGGTGCAGCCCGGTCGTCGGCTCGTCGAAGACGTACGTGACGTCGGTGAGCGACGACCCGAGGTGCCGGATCATCTTCACGCGCTGTGCCTCGCCGCCCGAGAGGGTGCCCGAGGGGCGGTCGAGCGCGAGATAGCCGAGGCCGATCTCCACGAACGAGTCGAGCGTCTGCTGGAGCGTCGCGAGCAGCGGCGCCACCGCCGGGTCCTCGACGCCGCGCACCCACTCCGCCAGGTCGCTGATCTGCATCGCGCACACGTCGGCGATGCTCTTCCCGCCGATCTTCGACGAGCGGGCGCCCTCGTTGAGGCGGGTGCCGTCGCAGTCGGGGCAGGTGGCGAAGGTGACCGCGCGCTCGACGAAGGCGCGGACGTGCGGCTGGAGGGAGTCGATGTCCTTCGACAGCATCGACTTCTGGAGCTTGGGGATCAGGCCCTCGTAGGTGAGGTTGATGCCCTCGACCTTGATCTTGGTCGGCTCGCGGTGCAGGAGGTCGTTCAGCTCGCGCTTGGTGTAGCGGCGGATCGGCTTGTCCATTTCGAAGAAGCCGCTGCCGGAGAAGATCCGGCCGAACCAGCCGTCCATGCTGTAGCCGGGGATCGTCAGCGCGCCCTCGGCGAGCGACTTCGTGTCGTCGTACAGCGCCGTGAGGTCGATGTCGGAGACCGCGCCACGGCCCTCGCAGCGCGGGCACATGCCGCCGGTGACGGTGAAGCTGCGCCGCTCCTTCACCGTCCGGCCGCCCTTCTCGACGGAGATCGCGCCGGCGCCGCTGACGGAGGCGACGTTGAAGGAGAACGCCTTCGGGCCGCCGATGTGCGGCGTGCCGAGGCGGCTGAAGAGGATCCGCAGCATGGCGTTGGCGTCGGTGGCGGTGCCGACGGTGGAGCGCGGGTCGCCGCCCATCCGCTGCTGGTCGACGGTGATCGCGGTGGTCAGACCGTCGAGGACGTCGACGTCGGGGCGGCCGAGGGAGGGCATGAAGCCCTGGACGAAGGCGCTGTACGTCTCGTTGATCAGCCGCTGCGACTCGGCCGCGATCGTGTCGAAGACGAGGGAGCTCTTGCCGGAGCCGGAGACGCCGGTGAAGACGGTGAGCCGGCGCTTCGGGAGCTCGATGCTGACGTCCTTGAGGTTGTTCTCGCGCGCGCCGTGCACGCGGATCATGTCGTGGCTGTCGGCGGCGTGCGACGGCTTGCTCATCGACGGCTTGCTCATCGTGTCTCCTCGGCGGTGGTGGCTCGCAGCAGCCAGGCTAGGCGGGGCGGCCCGAGGCTGCTTCTCCATTCCTGACGGGCCTCGGCGGTACGTACTGTGGGACCGTGACGCCGACCCTCGACGACCTGGTGAGACTGCGCCGCGCGCGGGACATGATCGACCGCGACTACGCGGAGCCGCTCGACGTGCCGGCCCTGGCGCGGGCCGCGCTGATGTCGGCCGGGCACTTCCAGCGGAGCTTCCGGGCCGCGTACGGGGAGACGCCGTACAGCTACCTCATGACCCGGCGGATCGAGCGGGCGAAGACGCTGCTGCGGCGTGGCGACCTGAGCGTGACGGAGGTGTGCTTCGCGGTCGGGTGTACGTCGCTCGGGTCGTTCAGCACACGCTTCACGGAACTGGTCGGGGAGAGCCCGAGCGCGTACCGGGCGCGGAACCACGAGGCGGGCGAGCCGATCCCGGCGTGCGTGGCGAAGTTCCTGACGCGCCCCACCCGGGCGCCACGGCAGCCCGCCCCGGACCCCGAGCCCGATCCGGAACCCGATCCGGAACCGGTCAGGAACGGAGAAGCGGAAAGCCCCGCGGGCTCCTAACGTCGGTTCCATGAACACGAACGCCACCACCATCAACCTGTCCCAGTGCTTCATCGCCGTCGACGACCACGACAAGGCGCTCGCCTTCTACCGCGACGCGCTCGGCCTCGAGGTCCGCAACGACGTCTCCTTCGAGGGCATGCGCTGGGTCACCGTCGGCTCGCCCACCCAGCCGGACGTCGAGATCGTCCTCGAACCGCCGCTCGCCGACCCCAACGCCCCGGCCGCCGACCGCCAGGCCGCCGCCGAACTCCTCGCCAAGGGCATGCTGCGCGGCGTCATCTTCCGCACGGAAGACGTCGACGCCACCTTCGAGCGCATCCGCGCGGCGGGCGGCGAGGTCCTCCAGGAGCCCATGGACCAGCCGTACGGCGTCCGCGACTGCGCGTTCCGCGACCCCGCGGGCAACATGCTCCGCTTCAACCAGCCCCGCTCCTGACCGCACCCCCGACCCCGCCCCCGAGCCCGGCCACCCAGGCCGCGACGGCCGCCAAGTCCGCCTCCCCGAGGCCCCTACGGGGATCCACCCGGCGCAGCAGAGCCGGCGCCGGGTGGTGGGCGGCCGTCCAGGCGCGGTCGGGGGCGGTGATCTCGTCGTCCAGCCAGACGTACGGCCGCCCGCCCGCCCAGGCGGAAAGAGCCGCGTCTTCCAGTGAAGCCCCGCGACCACGTCCACGAGGTCGTCGTCCGGCCAGTCCACCACCGGCAGCGGCTGCAGCCCGAGCCTCGGCGCGAGCAGCTCGTTGGCGTCGGAGCCCCAGGTGGTCGCCCAGACGAGCTCGCAGCCGAGAGCGCCGAGGCGCGGGCCGTACGCCGGGTCGAGGCGCCGGAGGAGCGGATGGGCGTCCGGCGGCGGGACGGGCCCGTAGGAGGGGTACGGGGTCGGGGCGCCGAAGGGGATCAGGGGGCCGTCCACGTCGAGGAAGAGCAAGGGCCGCATGGGGCCAGCCTGGCACCTCGCCCACTCGTGCGCTCGCCGATAATCCGCGACAAAACGGTTCTCGTTACCCTGGCCGTATGACTGCCATGGCACCCGCGCGTACCGAGCCCGACCTCTCCTACCTCCTCGACCACTCGAGTCATGTCCTGCGCAGCCAGATGGCCGCCCGGCTCGCCGAGATCGGGCTGACGGCGCGGATGCACTGCGTGCTGGTGCACGCGCTGGAGGAGGAGCGGACGCAGGCGCAGCTCGCGGAGATCGGGGACATGGACAAGACGACCATGGTCGTGACCGTCGACGCACTGGAGAAGGCCGGGCTCGCGGAGCGGCGGGCGTCGAGTGCGGACCGGCGCGCGCGGATCATCGCGGTGACCGAGGAGGGCGCGAAGGTCGCGGCGCGGAGTCAGCGGATCGTGGACGAGGTGCATCAGGCGGCGCTCGGGGCGCTGCCCGAGGACGAGCGGGAGGTCCTGGTGCGCGCCCTGAACCGGCTGGTCACGGGACATCTGGAGACCGCTGTCGAGGGTCCGCACACCGCGCGGCGGGCACGCCAGAAGAGCTGAGAGCCGATCTCGTTCCGAGATAGATGGTCTACAACAAAACTATCTGTTAGCGTTCTTCCTGTCGCCACACCCGACAGGAGACCCCGCCATGCGCACCTCCCGCTGGACCGCCCTCGCCGTCCTCGCCACCTCCCTCCTCATGACCGTCCTCGACGGCAGCATCGTCACCGTCGCCATGCCCGCCATCCAGGCCGACCTCGGATTCACCCCCGGCGGCCTCAGCTGGGTCGTCAACGCCTACCTCATCGCCTTCGGCGCCCTGCTCCTCCTCTCCGGCCGCCTCGGCGACCTCATCGGGCGCAAGCGGATGTTCCTCGCCGGCACCGGACTCTTCACCGCCGCCTCCGTCCTGGCCGGCGCGGCCGCCACCCCCGCCGTCCTCATCGCCGCCCGCTTCCTCCAGGGCGTCGGCAGCGCGATGGCCTCCGCCGTCAGCCTCGGCATCCTCGTCACGCTCTTCCCCGAACCCCGCGACCGGGCCCGCGCCTTCGCCGTGTTCGGCTTCACCGGCGCCGCCGGAGCGTCCATCGGCCAGGTCGCCGGCGGCCTGCTCACCGACGCCCTCGCCTGGAACTGGATCTTCTTCATCAACCTCCCCATCGGCGCCGCCGCCCTGCTCCTCGCGCTCCCCACGCTCCCCGAGGACCCCACCAGGACCGCGCGGGGCGCCGCCGACGTCGTCGGCGCGCTGCTCGTCACCTCCGGCCTGACCACCGGGATCTACGCCGTCGTCAAGATCGAGGAGTACGGGGCCGCTTCGGCCCACACCCTCGGCCTCGGCGCCCTCGCGCTCGTCCTCCTCGCCGGCTTCCTCGTCCGCCAGGCCACCGCCGCCCAGCCCCTGATGCCGCTGCGGATCCTGCGCTCCCGCGCCGTCGCCGGCGCCAACCTCGTGCAGATGCTGATGGTCGCCGCCCTCTTCTCCTTCCAGATCCTCGTCGCCCTCTACCTCCAGAAGGTCCAGGGCTACGGCGCCGCCGAGACCGGGCTCGCGATGCTGCCCGCCGCCGCCGTCATCGGCACCGTCTCGCTCGGCCTCGCCGCCCGCCTCATCACCCGCTTCGGCGAGCGGAACGTCCTCCTCACCGGCCTCGTCCTGCTCTTCGGCGTGCTCGGCCTGCTGACCCGCGTGCCGGTCCACGCCTCGTACGCCGTGGACCTGCTGCCGGTGATGCTCCTCGCCGCCGGGTTCGGGCTCGCGCTGCCCGCGCTCACCGGGCTCGGCATGTCCGGGGCGAGCGAGGAGGACGCGGGCCTCGCCTCGGGCCTCTTCAACACGACCCAGCAGATCGGCATGGCCGTCGGCGTCGCCGTCCTCTCCACCCTGGCCAACGCCCGCACCGAGACCCTCACCGCTGCGGGCCGGCCCGTCGCCGAGGCGCTCACCTCCGGCTACCACCTCGCCTTCGCCGTCGGAGCCGCACTGCTCGTCGCCGCCTTCACCGTCGCCTTCCTGCTCCTCCGCACGGAGAAGCCCGCACCGGCCGCCCCCGCCACCCCGGAAGAGCTGACAGCTGCCGCGTGAGAGCCGACCGGCTCGTCGCCGCCCAGGCCGCCGCGCTGGGCGCCCGCATCGTCCGGCACCGATCCGGGCGAGGGCGGGCACGCCGCGATCTCCGCGACCGAGACCGCGTCGCAGCCCGCTAAAGGCACAGCTCGACGGCGGTGTCCGACAGCGTCTGCCGCGTCCGCTCCTTCTTCAGCTCCCGCAGCCCGCTCCCGGCGCCCTCCACGTGTGCACCCTCCACGTGCTCTCGATCAGAAGATGTCCATACTCCACGGCCGCCGCGAGGTCCGCAGCAGCAGATCCGCCCGCGCCGCCGCCCCGGCCGCGGCCTCCTCCACCCGGCCGAGTGCCCCGAGCCGCACCGCCGACTCGTCGCCCAGCACCAGCGTCGCCAACTCGGCCACGTCCAGGACCAGATCGGGCGCCGCCGTCGTCGGCGTGCACGAGCCGCCCTCCGGGGACGCGTCGAGCCGGTAGCGCCCGCCCGCGAAGCCGGCCGCGTCCCGCACGTCCAGGACGAGGCTGCCCTCCGCCGCGTACGTCCGCGGTTCGAGCACCTTCGGCACGTCCAGGATCCGCAGCCACAGCATGTCGGCGTGGGTGACGACCTGCGCGGCGCGCGGGTCGGGCAGCAGCAGCGGCAGCACGTCGTCGGGGGCGCGGTAGCCGGTGCGGACACGGGTGATCCAGTCGACCGAGCAGACGAACCGCCACAGCGCGCGCTCCGCGGCCGGCGTGACGGCGACCAGGTCGCGCACGCTCGCCGTGTTGACCGGCTGCTTCTGGTCGCTCCACTTGTCGTCGACGGTGTACGCGACATAGCCCTCGATCTCGCCGGCGGCGGACCGGTAGACGGCGTAGAACGGCTCGGTCCACGGCTCGAAGTGGTACGAGTTGCCGGTGCCGATGTCCCAGCCGCGCGCCGAGCGGTCGGTGACCCCGGCGCACTGCGCGGCGAAGCGCCGGTGCAGCGCCGGGCCCTCCTTGCGGATCTCGGCGCCGTCGGAGAAGTCGATGCGCCCGCCGCCGTCCGCCTCCCCCGGCCCGGACCAGCGGCCGTCCAGTCCGGAACGGGTCACGTCGACGACCCACTCGGTGGCCCAGCTGGCGACGCCGAAGCCGAACCGCCCGTAGATCGGGTACTCGGCCGCGATCAGCGTCGCGCACGCGTCGCCGCGCTCCTTCGCCCTCGCCAGGTCGCCGGCCATCATCCGGCTGAGCAGGCCGCGCCTGCGGTGGGTCGGGGAGACGGTGACCGCGCTGACCGCGTTCGCGGCGAGGTCGGCGCCGCCGACCGTGGACAGCTTCTGGTCGAAGGAGTGGAAGGTGGCGACGATCCGGCCGCGGTCGAAGGCGCCGTAGGTGCGGGTCAGGTCCGTGTGCGGCAGCCGGTCGGCGACCTCCTCGTCCTTGATCACCGGCGGGTTGAGGAAACCGACCCGCTTGGTCAGCAACCACTCCCGGAACTCGGACTGGTCGATCGCTCGCACCTCAAGGCTCATCCTTCGAGGCTATGCGGGCGGCAAAGCCGGGCGCACGCGAGTTTCCACGACCTGCCCGCGCACCACCTGCCCGGCGCCGACCAGCCCTCGGCGGCCTGCCCCCGCCAGCCTGTCCCGCGCCGACCGGCCCGCGGCGCCCTGTCCGCGCGCCGCCCTGCCCACGCGGCCCACCTGCCCCCGCGCCGATCTGCCCGCGCGGCCGGCTACGCCAACAGGTCGTCGACCTGTGCCTCGCCCTCCCGGTAGCGGCGGGCGATCTCCGCGCTGCAGTCGTCCGCCGTCCGCTGGAGCTGGTGCCTGCGCCGGGAGACCTGCTGCTCGTACCCCGCGAGCCGTCCCATCGCCGCGTGCAGCTCCTCGTCCGTACGGGCCGTCAGGTCCGACAGCTCGACCTCCGACAGCATCTCGGCCGCCAGCCGCCGGTACTCCTCGCCGCGCGGCGTCGACAGCGTCACGTGCCGCACCGACGTCCGGTGCCGCGACGGGGCGTCCGCGAGGATCTCCGAGAGCCGGTCGAGCACCGGCGTCTCCGGCCCGGCCCCCGCCGGCGCCTCGGCACCCGTGGGCGCCGGGTCGGTGCGGCGCGCCAGCTCGGCGCGCAGGATGTCGATCCGGCCCTGGAGCATCCGCCGTACGTAGCTCAGATCGGCCTCGTCGCTCTGCGCCTCGCGGCGCAGCGTCCGCAGCTCGGGCAGCCGCAGCGCGCCGAGTTCGGGCTGCGGCCGCTCCGGCAGGTCGGGCTCGGCCGTCCGCTGCACGGGCGGGCGCCCGACAGCTCCGTCGGCAAAACCGCCGGAACCGCCGGAACGGCCGGAGCCGCGGGTCAGGCGTACGGGACCGGACGGCGTGGGCCCGGTGCCAGGTGCAGTCATGAGAATCGTCCCCTCGACCGGTGCGGTCGGCCGCACCGCCTGAGAGGCATGGTGCCACTCGCGCACAGGCCGACGCAGGCGGTCTGCACCCGTTCGGCCCTGCCCGTATCAGTCTGTAGGTTGGTCCGTATGCGAGCAGTGGTGCAGAGGGTCGACGGCGCGAGCGTCGTCGTCGCAGGGGAGACCGTCGGCGAGATCGTCGGCGAGGGGCTTTGCGTGCTGGTCGGGGTGACCCACGACGACACGCCGGAGAAGGCCGCGCAATTGGCCAGAAAGCTCTGGTCCGTCCGAGTGCTGGAGGGCGAGAAGTCCTGCTCCGACGTGAACGCGCCGCTGCTCGTCATCTCTCAGTTCACGCTCTACGGAGACGCCCGCAAGGGCCGCCGCCCCACCTGGAACGCCGCCGCGCCCGGCCCGGTCGCCGAACCGCTGGTCGACGAGGTGGTCGCGCAGCTGCGGGCGCTCGGCGCGCGCGTGGAGACGGGCCGGTTCGGAGCGGACATGCGCGTCTCGCTCACGAATCACGGCCCGTTCACGGTGCTTCTGGACGTCTGACAGCCGACGGTTCACGGCTCAGGCGTACGGATCAGCGGTACGGCTCAGGCGTACGGCTCAGACGTACGCGTCAGAGGGAGGCGTACGCCTACGGCTCGACGATCGTCTCCTGCGCGGCCGCCGTCGTGCCCGCGATCAGCTCGGCGTCCACCGGCACGTTCCGCTTCACCAGCGCGAGGGCGATCGGGCCCAGCTCGTGGTGGCGCACCGCGGTCGTGACGAAGCCCAGCTGGCGGCCCTCCACCCCGTCGGCGGCGAGCCGGACCGGGTCGCCGTGCGCCGGCAGGTGCACCTCGCTGCCGTCCAGGTGCAGGAAGACCAGGCGGCGCGGCGGCTTGCCCAGGTTGTGGACGCGGGCGACCGTCTCCTGGCCTCGGTAGCAGCCCTTCTGGAGGTGGACGGCGCTGCCGATGACGCCGATCTCGTGCGGGATGGTCCGGTGGTCGGTCTCGAAGCCGAGCCGCGGCCGGTGCTGCTCGACGCGCAGCGCCTCGTACGCGAGGATGCCGGCGGCCGGGCCGTGCGAGGCGGCGAAGGACTCCAGGTCCGCGCGCGGCAGGAACAGGTCGCGGCCGTGCGCCGTCTCCCGTACGACCACGCCCTCGGGCGCGGCGGCGATGGAGCCGGCCGGCAGGTGGACGACGGCGAAGTCGTCGGTGCGGTCGGCGACGTCCACCCGGTAGAAGAACTTCATCGAGTCCAGGTACGCGAGGAGCTCGGCCTGGGTGCCCGGCTCGACGTGCGCCCACACCGTCTCGCCGTCGTCGACGAGGTACAGCGCGTGCTCGATGTGTCCGTTCGCGGAGAGGATCAGCGCGTCCGTGGCCTGGCCGACGGGGAGGGCGCTGACGTGCTGGGTGAGCAGCAGGTGCAGCCAGCTCAGCCGGTCGGCGCCGGTGACGGCGATGACACCGCGGTGCGAGAGGTCCACGAAACCGGTGCCGTCGGCGAGGGTCCGCTGCTCGCGGAACAGGTCGCCGTAGTGGGCGGCGACGCCTTCGTCACGGCCTTCGGCGGGGACGGCGCCGGGCAGGGACAGCAGTGGGCTCTTCATGGATGAAAGCGTACGACTCCGCGGCTACGACTCCGCGGCCGCGTGCTTCCGTGCGCAGTCCCGGCACTGCCCGAAGATCGCGAAGTGCTTCATGTCGGTCTCGAAGCCGAAGGTCTCGCGGAGCTTGCCGGTGAACTCGGCCGCGATCTCCACGTCCGCCTCGATGACCTCCGAGCAGTCCCGGCAGACCAGGTGCAGATGGTGGTGCCGGTCGGCGAGGTGGTAGGTCGGCGCCCCGTGCCCCAGATGGGCGTGACTGACCAGACCGAGCTCCTCCAGGAGCTCCAGGGTCCGGTAGACGGTGGAGATGTTGACGCCGGAGGCGGTCTTGCGGACCTCGACGAGGATGTCGTCCGGAGTCGCGTGCTCCAGCGCGTCGACGGCCTCCAGGACAAGCTGGCGCTGGGGCGTCAGCCGGTAGCCGCGCTGCCGCAGGTCGCTCTTCCAGTCGGTGCTCACCACGCCCCCCAGTGTAGGAGGGCGTGGCCGGAGCGCCGAGGGGCTTGACTACTTGAAGAAGGCGATGCCGTCGTCCGGCATGTCGGGGAGGTTGCGCGCCATCTCGGCGACCTCCTCCGGGGTGACGACCTTCTTCAGGTGCGCCGACATGTACGGGCGCAGCGGGACCTCGGGGGTGGCCTTCTCGCCGACCCACATGAGGTCGCTCTTGACGTAGCCGTAGAGGCGCTTGCCGCCGCTGTACGGGCCGGAGGCCGCGGTGCGCGCGACGGCGTCCGTCGCGATGTCGATCTGCGGCTTCTGGTCGGCGAGCTCGCCGTACCAGACCTCGACGATGCCCTGGTCGCGGACCATGACGATCTCGACCTTGCGGTCCTTGTCGATGCGCCAGTAGCCGCTCTCGCTCTCCAGCGGGCGGACCTTGTTGCCGTCGGCGTCCAGGACCCACGAGTGCGAGTGGTACTCGATGAAGTCGCGGCCGTCGTGGCTGAACGTCACGGACTGGCCGAAGTTGCACTTCTCGGCGCCGGGGAAGTCGGACACACCGGCGCCCTCCCACGTGCCCAGCAGGAACGCGAGGGGGACGAGCTCGGGATTGAGGTCGGACGGGATCTGGATCATGAGCAGCTCAGGCGATCTGTTCTCGTTCGGTTGTTAGCGCTGGCCCTGGTACAGCTTCTTCACGGTCAGACCCGCGAAGGCGAGGACCGCGACACAGACGAGCGCCAGCAGAGTTTCGAAGAAGACGATCACTTGATGCTCCTCGGTGAGCGGTGAAGGCGGAACGGGCCGGACCCCAGCTTAGTGGGCGAGGGGCCCGGCCCTCTCGGTGAGGTGGGTCTCGCGGCGGGGAGTCCTCAGCCGAGCAGCTGGTTCTGCAGAATCACGGTCTGCTGGAACGGCACGGCGAGGGCCTCTCCCTTGCGGGACTGGACGACCAGCGCGAGCGTGTCGCCCGCCTGGATGTAGGCCCAGCGGGTCTGCTCGGGGCCGTACGGCTTGGTCTCCGCAACCGTGTACAGCGCCGTGTCGTCGACCCGCACGCCGGTACCGAGCGAGTCGCTCTCGACGACCCCGGTACCGTCCAGCGGCAGGGTGTCCGACGAGCCGACGCTCAGCGCCTCGTCCTTGAAGGCCTCCGAGAAGCCGACCGACTTGAACCGCAGCAGGTAGACGGCGCTCTTCGTGCCGTCCGGCATGGTCCAGGCGCGGGCGGCGACGTGGCGCAGCGCGGAGTCGTCGATGGCCTGCCGCAGCAGATCGCGCCGCTCCTTCGGGTAGAGGGACAGATAGTCGTCGACACTCACCCAGCCGCCGGCCCGCTTCGGGTCCACGGTCGCCCCGGCCGGCGCCGGCAGCACGAGTGCGCGCAGGTCGGCGTAGTGGATCTCGCCTTCGTTGCCGTCGGTGAAGGGGCGCGGCGCGCCCTCCGGCAGCGCCGGGAGGCTCAGCTTCGGGTACTCCCAGCGGCCGTCGTTCGCGGTCGCGAGCCCGGGCACGTCGGTGCGCTCCATGGCCGTGATCGCCGCGGCGGTCCCGGCGCCGAGGCCGCCGCAGACGACGAGCGCGGCGGTCCAGAGGGCGACGGCGCGCAGCACACGCCCCCGGGGCTTCGCCGGGCCGGCGGCCGGGGCCGCGGTAAGGGTTTCAGCGGCCTCCGGGGCTTCCGGGGGCGTTGTCGGCTCGGCGGTCTCCGGCGCCTCGGGGGCGGTCTGCGGCTCGGTCTCGCTCATACGTACTCCCCCGGGGACTTGATGTGGTCGAGTTGCTTCTTCACCAGCTCGGCGACGGCGGACTTGTCGAAGGGCCGACTGCCCGAGGCGTTGACCGAGACGAAGTACCCGGACTCGTTCGCGGAGCAGACCATGCCGTCGAGGCCGTCGTCGCCCTTGCCCTTGCCGTTGCCCTTGTCCTTCGGCTTCGGCATCGCGAAGCAGGACGCGTTCTTGTGGTCCGCGATCTTCGGGCCCTTGGGGAACCCGAGCATGTCGGCGATCTCGGTCTGCATCCTGCGCAGATCGGCGCCGAACCGCTTGTCCTTCAGGTGCACGACCTGCACCTCGACCACGAGGTCGTCGTCCTCGGAGGCGTAGGAGCGCACGGCGATGCCCTGGATGCCGAGCTTCTCGATCCGCTTGTCGAAGTCGCGGCGCTTCTTGCCGGAGAGGCCCTTGCCCTGCTGCTTGACCAGGGCGACCGCGTCGCGTGCGGAGAGTTCGCCGTCGTTGCCGTACCGGTCGACGTCCGGGCCGAGCACGTATCCCTCGGGGACCGGCAGCAGCAGCTTGCTCAGCGGCGTCGACGCCCTGCCGTGCACGACCGAGTCGGCGGCCGGGTCCTTGCTCTCCGCGTCACCGGTCGCGTCCGGGGCCGGTTCCACCCAGCCGACCGTGGGCGAGTGGCGCTCGGCACCCGCGACCGTGACGCCGGTGTAGGTCCCGCCGGCGGCGAGGCCGAGCACGAGTACGCCGCCGAGGACGTACGGGAACAGGCGGCGGGGCTTGCGCGACGCGGGTGCGGGTGCGGGCACGTCTCCGGGCGCGGGCGCGGGTGCGTCGGTGACGGCGCCGGCGTCGAGGCCGGCGTTCGGGGTGGTTTCCTCGCTCACAGGCGCTCCAGCTGCCGCTCGGCCAGCGAGGAGATCTCCTTCTGGCTGATCTTCTTGGTGTCCGTCACGAAGATCTCGATCGCGACGTCGCCACGGTGGACGTACGCGCGGGCCTCGTAGATGTCGAGGTAGCCCGCCTTGTGCTTCACCGGAAGCACGTAGGTGCGCCCCTCGGCGCTGCCCTTGACCGGCTGGCCGTAACCGGCCTCGTCCTCCATGAACCCGCGCTGGTCGGCCGAGTGGTCGGCGGCGCCCTGGGAGCTGCCGGAACGGAACTGCACCAGGTTGATCTGGGTGAACTTGAACTGGCCGGTGCGCCAGCCCTCACTGGCGACCCGGCGGATGCCGCCGTCCAGCAGGTACTGGAACTCGCCGCCCGGCCCGTCGAAGTCCGAGGCGTACGAGGCGAGGCTCAGCCAGCCGTCCTGGGGGACGAAGTCGGCCTTCCTGGCGCCCGCCGGCTTCGGCAGCAGCAGCTTGCTCAGGTCCCCGTCGGTCTTCAGACCGCGGTCTTCCGCCGCCGACAGCGGCTCCGGCTCCTTGCCCTTCGGGAGCGGCTTCGCCGGGTAGGCGAGGCCCTGCTGGTTGAGGGGCGGGAGCGGGGTGGGCTCGCGCTCGGCCTGGATGCCGTAGCCCACCGCCGTACCGCCGACGATGCCGAGCACGGCGGCGACGGCGATCAGCGCGACCGCACGGCCGACCCGGCGACGCGGAGCCGGATCAGGAACCGGAGAAGGAACCGGAGAAGGAACCGGAGACGGCACCGAAGCCGGGGCCGGAACCGGCACCTGCGCAGGTATCGGCGCCGGATCGGGCTCGGGCGCCGGGGTGATTTGAGCGGATCTCACCGCTTCTGAGGCTTCCAAAGCAGTCCCCCCACGAGACTAGAAGCGCGGATTCCGTATCACCGCGCACCCAACTGACCCGTGAGTGATGCATGGGGTTGCCTCGGACCGCATTACAGTTCGGTATATGGCGAAGAAGCTCGTGATCAAGGTGACCGCCGGTGCCGACGCCCCGGAACGCTGCTCCCAGGCCTTCACGGTGGCCGCCGTCGCCGTCGCCAGTGGCGTCGAGGTCTCGCTCTGGCTGACCGGCGAGTCCTCCTGGTTCGCCCTGCCGGGCCGCGCGGCCGAGTTCGAGCTCCCGCACGCCGCACCGCTGCCGGACCTGATCGACTCGATCCTCGCGGCCGGCCGCGTCACCCTCTGCACCCAGTGCGCCGCCCGCCGCGAGATCACCGAGGACGACGTGCTCAAGGGCGTCCGCATCGCGGGTGCGCAGGTCTTCGTCCAGGAGGCCATGGCGGACGAGACCCAGGCTCTCGTCTACTGACTCCCTGACTCCCCGACTCCCGGCATCCCCGTTCTACGAGTCCCGGTCGCGCTTCTTGCCGTCCAGCTCGTCCCACCACTCGTCGGACTGCTTGTCGCCGCTGGGATCGTCCCACCAGCGGTCGTCCGGCCCCCGCCGGTTCGCGACCATCGCCGCGACCGGCGGGATGAGCATGGCGACCAGACACATGGCGATGGCGGCAGGGACCGAGAAGAGGCGCACGACGGCCCAGGCGCCCACGAAAAGCACCAGGCAGACGCCCATCATCCAGAAGTAGACGCGTCGTCGCCGTGCGTACACACCTTCAGAGTACGACCGGAAGGCGGCCGCGGACAGGCGTGCGGGCAGACCGAAGGGCCGTGCCTCAAGTCCCGGAAAGCGTCCAACCCCCCAGGAGGCACGGCCCCACGGCCGTTCAGTGGTGCGGTGGTGTCACACCGCGATGGCGACCTCCGCGAGGCCACCCTTCTGGGCCACGACCTGACGGTCGGCGGTGCCGCCCGGGACCAGGGCGCGGACGGTCCAGGTGCCCTCGGCCGCGTAGAAGCGGAACTGGCCGGTGGCGGAGGTGGGGACCTCGGCCGTGAACTCGCCGGTGGAGTCGAGGAGGCGGACGTAACCGGTGACGGGCTCGCCGTCCTTGGTCACGTAGCCCTGGATCGTGGTCTCACCGGGCTTGATCGTCGAGGCGTCGGGGCCGCCGGGCTGCGCTCCGCACATGTCAGGAATCCTTACGGTCGAAGAGGGGAGGGAGGTCTTACTTGTTGGCGCCGAGCTCGATCGGCACGCCCACGAGGGAGCCGTACTCGGTCCACGAGCCGTCGTAGTTCTTGACGTTCTCGACACCGAGCAGCTCGTGCAGGACGAACCAGGTGAGCGCGGAGCGCTCGCCGATGCGGCAGTAGGCGATGGAGTCCTTCGCCAGGTCGACCTGCTCGTCGGCGTAGAGGGCCTTGAGCTCCTCGTCCGACTTGAAGGTGCCGTCGTCGTTGGCGTTCTTCGACCAGGGGATGTTGCGGGCGGACGGGACGTGGCCCGGACGCTGCGACTGCTCCTGCGGGAGGTGCGCCGGGGCGAGCAGCTTGCCGGAGAACTCGTCGGGCGAGCGCACGTCGACGATGTTCTGGTTGCCGATCGCGGCCACGACGTCGTCGCGGAAGGCGCGGATCGAGGTGTCCTGGGCCTTGGCCTTGTACTCGGTGGCCGGGCGGTTCGGGACCTCGGAGCCGTCGACCAGGTCGCGGGAGTCGAGCTCCCACTTCTTGCGGCCGCCGTCGAGCAGCTTGACGTCCTGGTGGCCGTACAGCTTGAAGTACCAGTAGGCGTACGACGCGAACCAGTTGTTGTTGCCGCCGTAGAGGACGACCGTGGTGTCGTTGGCGATGCCCTTGGCCGAGAGGAGCTTCTCGAAGCCCTCCTGGTCGATGAAGTCGCGGCGGACCGGGTCCTGGAGGTCCTTCGTCCAGTCGATCCGGATCGCGTTCTTGATGTGGTTCTTGTCGTACGCCGAGGTGTCCTCGTCGACCTCGACCAGGGCGACCTGCGGGTTGTCGAGGTTGGCCTCGACCCAGTCGGCGTCGACCAGGACGTCGCTGCGAGCCATGCTGTTTCTCCTCCGGGGCAGTGTGCGGCGGTGTCGTGCGGGGTGGTGCGGTGCCGGTACGCGTCGGTGTGCATGCGGCGGTTGCCGGGTGCGTGCGGACGACGGCGTACGGCGGCGCAGGGGTGGCCCCGACATCACGTCGGAGGGCCTGAGGAAATACGGGACGAGGTGCGTCCCGCTCAGACTGAGCGACAGAGCATGGCGGCGATGCGGCACAGGTCTACTGCCCGCCGCTTCGTGAGATCCGCCTGTCGCTTCATGACCACGATCGTAGGGACGGACAGGTGGCCGTGTCACCGGCGTGTCGTATTTTGAGACGCGATCGTCCGGCATTCGGGACGCGAAAAGGGCACGGAACACCCCGGAGGGCCCGCGGACAGCGGGCTTGGCCATCGTTTCTACGGATCGGACGTGACTGTCTCAGAATGTGATCAGAAGGCTTCGGCGGCGGTTCTGAGGCTCCGCGGGCGCGGCCAGGACGCCGTCAGGACCTCGCCAGGACGCCATCGGGAGGCCATCGGGACGCCGTCGGGACGCCGTCAGGGCCCCGTCGGGACGCGGTCAGGGCGTTGGTCAGGACGCCGTCAGGACCACGTTCTCGCCCGCCACCGTCACCGCGAGGCCGTCCTCGCGCGGCTCCACCTTCGTCAGCCGCATGCCCTTCGGCAGCCCCTCGACCCGCCAGTCGAAGTCCGTGCGGGCCCGCACCAGCTTCTCCAGGCCCGGGATGCCCTCGCCGGGCACCTCGTCCGCCCGCACCCGGATGGTGTCGCCGTCCACCAGGGTCACCGTGGACGTCACCGTGCGGGTGAGGACCTGCCCCAGGAACCGCACCCCGCCCGTCACCTTCAGCTTGCCGGCGCCGCCGTACGCGACCTTCGCGTCCTCGCCGGAGGCGGCGGCCAGGTCCGGGTACGAGGTCAGGGCCGTGCCGCTCGCGGTGCGGGCGCGCTCGATCGCGTAGTCGTCGTTCAGGGTGACGTCGTGCAGCGCGGCGGTCAGCTCGCCGATGCGCACCGGGTGGCCACCGGCGGTGGTCCGGACGCCGGTCAGCGCCACGTCGACCTCGCCGAACCGCTTGCCCGCCACCTGGGTGAGGAACGGGAAGCCCTTGATGTCGACGTCCGTGGACTCGGCCCGCACGCTGCCGAGCCGCACCCCGTCGGCCGCCTCCGACTCCGCGTAGGCGGCGGCCAGCCGGTCCACGCCGACGAGGATTCCGCCGAGCACCACGGCAAGGATCAGCACCGTCCGCAGCGCTCGCATCGCCCACATCCTCCTCGTCAACCAGCAAAAGGTCCGGCCCTCCGACACGAAGATCGACGTGTCGGAGGGCCGGTCGGTTCCCCAGGGGCGTTTCGCGGACCTACGCGAGCACCCTGCCCAGCAGGTAGACGGCGGGCACGGCGGCCGTCAGCGGCAGCGCCACACCAGCCGTCATGTGCACGAACCGCGACGGGTAGTCGTAGCTCGCCACCCGCAGGCCGACCAGCGCGCACACCCCGGCGCCCAGGCCGAGCAGCGCCCCGCCGGTGCCCAGGTCGGTGAAGCCGCCGGCCGCGATGCCACCGCCCGCCGCGGCGAGCAGGGCCACGACGATCGAGACGGGGCCGGGCAGCGGGACCGCCCGGGCGACGACCGCGGCGGCCACGGCCACGGCGCCGACGACGACCGCGTCCGGGTCGGCGCCGAGGTGTCCGGCGGCCAGGATCGCGAGCGCGGAGGACACGACCGTCGCCATCAGGCCGTACATCCGCTCGTCCGGGTCGGCGTGGCTGCGCAGCTGCAGCACCAGCGTCAGCAGCACCCACACGCCGAGCGTCCCGATGATCGCCCCTGGCGCGTTCTCCCGGCCGACCGCCAGCAGCGCCGCGTCCGCGACGACGCCGCCGAGGAAGGCGAGCGCGATGCCCTGCCGGGCCGGCCACATTCCGTTGAGCCGGAACCAGCCGGCCGCGGTGACCGCCTGCAGCAGGAGCAGCGGGACGAGCAGCGCGTACGAGCCGAGCGCCGCGCCGGCGGCGAGCAGCAAGCCGAGCACGGCCGTCAGCGCGGCCGGCTGCATGCCGGGCTCGATGATCGGCGAGCGGCCCTCGGCGCGGGCCCGCTGGGCGTCGGTGACCCGGGCGGTGCCGGAGGTGGTGGGTGCGGAGTACTCGGCGGCGGCGGGCGCACCGGCGGAAGCCGGGGCTTCGTACGCGGCCGGGGCGGGCGCGGCGACGGCAGCCGGGGCGGCCGCCTGGGCCTCGTACGCGGCCGCGGCCGGGGCCGGGGGCTCGTACGCGGCCGGGGCCTCGTACGCCGCCTCGGGCGGCAGCGGGTGGCCGCCGGTCACCGGCTGCTGCGCGTAGTCGTACTGGCCCTGCGGTGCCGGATACGCGTTGTCGTACGAGACGGGCGCCTGCGGCCGCACCGTCGGCTGGTACTGCGTGTCCCAGGTCTGGCCCTGCCACGTCTGGGTGACCTCGGGGTCAAAGGACTGACCGGCCTGGGCCCCGGCCTGGGGGTCGTACGGGTACTGCTGATCACTGCTCATGGTGTCGGTTCACCCTCCTGCGTCACCCTCCTGCGAACGGGGGGAGCACCTCGACCGTGCCGCCCTCGGCCAGCCGTACCGTCTCATGCGCGCGCGTCCCGACGGGGTCGCCGTCGATCAGGAACGAACAACGCAGGAGGACCCGCGCCAGCTCGCCGGGGTGCCGCTCGCGGGCGGCGTCGAGCGCCTCCGCGAGGGTGTCGGCCGCGTACGGCTCCTCGGCGACTCCGGCGGCGGCCTTCGCCGCGGCCCAGTAGCGGATGGTTCCCGCTGCCATGACGGCGCTCCCTTCGTTCGTGTGCGCGCCGCCCCCCATGATGGGCTATGGCCGGGCCAGCCAGCTCCCGAGGCGGCTCAGCAGCTCGTCGCCGGCCGCGTTCTCCGCGTGGCCCATGCCCCGCTCCAGCCACAGCTCGGCCGGGGTGCCGGCCCGCTCGGCCGCGGCGGCCAGCATCCGGGGGTGGTCGACGGGGAAGTACGGGTCGCGGTCGCCGTGCACGATCAGCAGCGGCGTCGGCGCGATCAGCGGCACCGCCTCGACCGGCGAGAGCGGCACCGGATCCCAGTCCCTGGTGTCGATCCTGGTCCCGAGCCCGTAGCGCCCGACGAGCCGGCCGAGCGGCCTGGTGATCACCCAGTGGACGCGGCGCATCTGGGGCGTGCCCCGGTAGTACCAGCGGGCGGGGGCGGACACGGCGGCCACCGCGTCCGGGCGGGCGGCCGCCTCCTTCTCGACCGCCGCGTGCCGCAGCACCACCGAGCCGCCCATCGAGAAGCCGACCGTGACCACGCGCCGGTGGCCGAGCTCGCGCGCCCAGCGGACGGCTGCGGACAGGTCGAGGACCTCGCGGTCGCCGACGGTGGAGCGGCCGCCGGAGCGGCCGTGGCCGCGGAAGGAGAAGGAGACGACGTCGGCGTGGGTGCGGAAGGCGGCGACGGCGCGGCGGAGCGCGGGGCGGTCGACCGAGCCGGTGAACCCGTGCGCCACGACGACGGCCGTATCGGTGACACTTGCGGTGGAGGGTTCGTAAACCGCCTCGATCCGGACACCGTCATCGGTACGGAGGTACGTACGCAGACCGGTGGGCCGATCGGCACGGAGATCCGTACGCGGACCGGTGGGCAGGTCGGCGCGGCGGGTGTCCTCCAGAGGGCCGGAAGTGATCTGAGAAACATCCACCATGTGAAATCGCCCCTCTGCCTCGGAACTCATGTCCGCTATTCTGCTGGCAGAGGATCCGGGCACCGCAGCCCCCGGGTCCTTTTGTGTTTTCCGACCGTTGTTACGGACAGGTGAACAAAAGCTCTCGGGTCGCGAGGGTCGAGGAGGAACCGACGTCATGGACGATCCGACGATTCAGGCAGGAGGGGCGCGATGAGTTCCCTGCTGCTCCTGACCAACGCCCTCCAGCCGTCGGCCGAGGTGCTGCCCGCGCTCGGCCTGCTGCTGCACAACGTGCGCGTGGCCCCCGCCGAGGGCCCGGCCCTGGTGGACACCCCGGGCGCCGACGTGATCCTGGTGGACGGGCGGCGCGATCTGCCGCAGATCCGCTCGCTCTGCCAGCTGCTGCGCTCCACGGGGCCCGGCTGTCCGCTGATCCTGGTCGTGACGGAGGGCGGGCTCGCGGCCGTCACCGCCGACTGGGGCATCGACGACGTGCTGCTCGACACCGCGGGGCCGGCCGAGGTCGAGGCGCGGCTGCGCCTGGCGATGGGCCGGCAGCAGATCACCGTCGACGACTCCCCGATGGAGATCCGCAACGGCGACCTGTCGGTGGACGAGGCCACCTACAGCGCGAAGCTGAAGGGCCGGGTCCTGGACCTGACCTTCAAGGAGTTCGAGCTGCTCAAGTACCTCGCCCAGCACCCGGGCCGGGTCTTCACCCGGGCCCAGCTGCTCCAGGAGGTCTGGGGCTACGACTACTTCGGCGGCACCCGAACGGTCGACGTGCACGTACGGCGGCTGCGGGCGAAGCTCGGCGTCGAGCACGAGTCGCTGATCGGCACCGTACGCAACGTCGGCTACCGCTTCGTGACGCCCGAGAAGCCGGACCGGTCGGAGCGGACGGACCGGGCCGAGAGCCGTCCTGGGCCGGGTGCGAGGTCCGGCTCGGGGTCCGGCTCGGCCTCCGGGTCGGGGTCCGCCTCGGGGTCGAAGGCGGAGGCGCGCGTCAAGGACGACGCGCGGGAGCTCACTCCGGCGGAGGACCGTTAACGTGGCGTATGCCACAGGGCGACCTGCCGGTAGATAGGTCACCCCGCGTAGACTGCCGCGCGTGGCCAAGGTGACGCGGGATGACGTGGCGCGACTGGCGGGTACTTCCACCGCGGTCGTGAGTTACGTGATCAACAACGGACCCCGGCCGGTCGCCCCGGCCACGCGCGAGCGTGTCCTCGCAGCGATCAAGGAACTGGGCTACCGGCCGGACCGGGTGGCCCAGGCCATGGCGTCCCGCCGCACCGACCTCATAGGCATGGTCGTCCCGGACGCCCGCCAGCCCTTCTTCGCCGAGATGGCGCACGCGGTCGAGCAGGCCGCCGCCGAGCGCGGAAAGATGGTCCTGGTCGGCAACTCCGACTACCGCACCGAGCGCGAGATCCACTATCTGCGCGCCTTCCTCGGCATGCGGGTCTCCGGACTGATCCTGGTCAGCCAGGGCATGAGCGAGCAGGCCGCGAGCGAGATCGAGGCCTGGGACGCGCGCGTGGTGCTGCTGCACGAGCGGCCCGAGGCGATCGACGACGTCGCCGTCGTCACGGACGACATCGGCGGCGCCCAGCTCGCCACCCGGCACCTCCTGGAGCACGGCCACGAGTACGTGGCCTGCATGGGCGGCATCCCCAACACCCCGGCCGTCGGCGACCCGGTCGCCGACCACGAGGAGGGCTGGCGGCGGGCCATGCTGGAGGCGGGCCGCTCGGTCGAGGGCCGGCTCTTCCAGGCCCCGTACAACCGCTACGACGCCTACAAGGTCGCGCTGGAGGTCCTGTCCGGCCCGGACCGGCCGCCGGCCATCTTCTGCTCGACGGACGACCAGGCGCTCGGCGTGCTGCGGGCCGCCCGCGAGCTGCGCATCGACGTGCCGACGGAGCTCGCGGTGGCGGGCTTCGACGACGTCAAGGAGGCGGCGCTCGCCGATCCGCCGCTGACCACGGTGTACTCGGACCGCCCGGCGATGGCGCGCGCGGCGGTGGACCTGGTCCTCGACGACTCGCTGCGGGTGGCGGGCTCGCGCCGCGAGCGGGTGAAGCAGTTCCCGTCGGCGCTGATCGTGCGCAGGTCCTGCGGCTGCGCCCACTGACGCGGCAGCGCGGCACCCAGGTCTTTATTTCGGGCATACAGGCTTCTGTCGGGCTTCTCACCCCGTCCTCAGACGGTTCTCATCTACGGCTCCGAGAGTCATAGCCATGACGGACAACCAGGAGCCCCAGCCGCAGCAGCAGCCGTACTACCCGCCGCGTCCCCCGTACGACCCGGCACAGCCGTTCCAGCCGGAGCCCGGCACCACCGTCTGGCCCGCGGGCGGGCATCTGCCGCCCGCGGCTCCCCCGGCCCCCGCACCGCACCGCCGCCGCGCCAAGCGCGGCGTCGGTCTGCTCGCGGCCGTGGCCATCGCCGCGGCCGCCGTCGGCGGCGGCACGGCGACGCTCGTCGAGCGCTGGATGTCCGACGGCACCCCGACCGCCTCCGCGCCGAGCAGCGTGAGCGGTACGAACGTGTCGGCGGGCACCAAGGGCACGGTCGCCGGGGTCGCGCAGGCCGTCTCGCCGTCCATCGTGGAGATCTCGGCGAGCTCGAACGCGGGCAAGTCCACCGGCTCCGGCGTGATCATCACCTCCGACGGCGAGATCGTCACCAACAACCACGTCGTCGCCGGCGCCTCCTCCGTCACCGTGCAGCTCAGCGACGGCAAGACGTACGACGCCAGGGTCGTCGGCACCGACCCCGACAAGGACCTCGCGCTGATCAAGCTGGAGGGCGCCTCCGGTCTGAAGGCCGCCACCCTCGGCGACTCGTCCAAGATCCAGGTCGGCGACCAGGTCGTGGCCATCGGCTCGCCCGAGGGCCTGACCGGCACCGTCACGAGCGGCATCGTCTCCGCGCTGAACCGCGACGTGACCGTCGCGAAGGAGGACGGCGGCGGCCAGGACGGCGGCGGCCAGGGGCAGCGGTACGACCCCCGGCAGGGCTGGCCGTTCGAGTTCGGCGGACAGCAGTTCAACGGCGACACGGGCTCGTCGAAGACCACCTACAAGGCGATCCAGACCGACGCCTCCCTCAATCCCGGGAATTCCGGCGGCGCGCTGATCAATATGAACGGCGAGATCATCGGGATCAATTCGGCCATGTATTCGCCCAGTTCCTCGGCCGGTTCGAGCAGCTCGGCGGGGAGCGTCGGGCTCGGATTCGCGATCCCGGTGAACACCCTCAAGGCCGACCTGGACCAGCTGCGCGCGGGCGGCTCGAACTGAACACGTGGGACGCTGACCCCATGAGTGGCATGAGTGGCCAGCAGCATGATGACGAGCGCATCCTCATCGTCGACGACGAGCCCGCCGTCCGCGAGGCCCTGCGACGGTCCCTCGCCTTCGAGGGGTACGGGACGGAGGACGCCGTCGACGGGCTCGACGCGCTCGCCAAGCTGGAGTCGTACGGCCCCGATCTCGTCGTCCTCGACGTGCAGATGCCCCGCATGGACGGCCTCACCGCCGCCCGCCGGATCCGCGCGTCCGGCTCGACCGTGCCGATCCTGATGCTGACCGCCCGCGACACCGTCGGCGACCGGGTCACCGGCCTCGACGCGGGCGCGGACGACTACCTCGTGAAGCCGTTCGAGCTCGACGAGCTGTTCGCGCGGATCCGGGCGCTGCTGCGGCGCAGCTCGTACGCGGCGCAGCAGCGGCAGCCTGCGGACGACGCCGGGGCCGGTGACGTGATGGCGTTCGAGGACCTGCGGATGGACCTGGCCACCCGGGAGGTGACGCGGGGCGGGCGCCGGGTGGAGCTGACCCGTACCGAGTTCACGCTCCTGGAGATGTTCCTGGCGCACCCGCGGCAGGTGCTCACCCGCGAGCAGATCCTCAAGGCCGTGTGGGGCTTCGACTTCGAGCCCAGCTCGAACTCCCTGGACGTGTACGTGATGTACCTGCGGCGCAAGACGGAGGCGGGCGGCGAGCCGCGCCTCGTCCACACGGTGCGCGGCGTCGGCTACGTACTCCGGGGCGGGGCCGGCGGACCGGGCGGCACCGGCGGGGGCCCGGAGTGACCGTGCCCCACCCGGTCGCCTGGTTCCGGTCCCGGCCGCTGCGCTCCCGGCTGGCGCTGCTGACCGCGCTCGCGGTGGCGGTCGCGGTGGCCGCGGTGTCGCTGGCCTGCTGGTTCGTGACCCGGGCGCAGCTGGAGAGCGAGCTGGACTCCAGCCTGCGCGGCAGCAAGGTCGACAACACGTATCTGAACCTGGTGCTCGGCGGCTGCCGCACCGACACCCGGGTGCCGCCCCTGCCCCCGTACACCGTGCAGATCGTCCTGGCCGACGGCACCGTCTGCACCTCCGGCAAGGCCCCGATCCCGGCGCAGGACGCGGACGTGGCCGTGGCGCAGGGACTGCTCACGGACACGCTGCACACGACCAGGGACGACGACGGCCGCGAGATGCGGGTCTACACGTACGACCAGCCGGGCCGGATCGGCATGGCGGTGTCGCTGGCCCGGCCGCTGTCCGAGGTCGACAACTCGATGAACACGCTGGCCTGGGTGCTGCTCCTCGTCTCCGGCATCGGGGTCGTCGGCGCGGGCGCGGCCGGCCTGTGGGTGGCGCGGACCGGTCTCGCGCCGGTGGACCGGCTGACGGGCGCGGTCGAGCACGTGGCGGCGACCGAGGACCTGACCGTGCGGATCCCGGTGGAGGGCGAGGACGAGATCGCCCGGCTGTCCCGGTCCTTCAACGCGATGACGGCGGCGCTCGCCACCTCCCGGGACCGGCAGGCCCGGCTGATCGCCGACGCTGGCCACGAGCTGCGCACGCCGCTGACCTCGCTGCGCACCAACATCGAGCTGCTCGCGCGGAGCGAGCAGACGGGCCGGGCGCTGCCGCCGGACGACCGGCGGGCCCTGATGGCCTCGGTCAAGGCCCAGATGACGGAGCTGGCGTCGCTGATCGGCGACCTCCAGGAACTCGCCCGCCCCGAGGCCGCCGCCCCCGGCCCGCTGGAGGTCGTGGCGCTGCACACCATCCTCCGTTCGGCCCTGGACCGGGCCCGGCTGCGCGGCCCCGAGCTGACCTTCGAGACGGACCTGGCGCCCTGGTACGTACGGGCGGAGCCGGCCGCGCTGGAGCGGGCGCTGGTCAACGTCCTGGACAACGCGGTGAAGTTCTCGCCGCCGCGCGGCACGGTCGAGGTGCGGCTGATGCGCGGCGAGCTGACCGTGCGCGACCACGGCCCGGGCATCCCGGCCGACGAACTCCCGCACGTCTTCGACCGCTTCTGGCGCTCCCCGTCGGCCCGCAGCCTGCCGGGCTCGGGCCTCGGCCTGTCGATCGTCGCCCGTACGGTCGGCCAGGCGGGCGGCACGGTGGCGCTGACCCCGGCGGAGGGCGGCGGCACGGTGGCGACGGTCACGCTCCCGGGCGCGCCGACGCCGCCTCCGGACGCGGCGGCCTGACGAAGCGGGCGCGGAGCCGCTGCTGCCTTGAGCTCCGCCCCGGTTCCCGTGCCGTGGGCCTAGTTGTGCCGGATGAGCGCCTCCACGAGCCCCGCGTTGGTGTTGGGGAAGTCGAGCGGGACGATGCCGAGGCCCCGCCAGGTGGTCGCCTCGGCGCTGTCGAGGAGGGAGTGGACCTGGGGGTTGAGGCGGTCGGCGTTCCAGCGGGGCGGGAGGCCGGCGGCGGTGGAGACGAAGTTGACGTAGAACGGGCCCGGTTGGGCGGCCGCCTTGCGGAACTGGGCCTGGATCCTGGGCCACTTGGCGAAGGGCTCGGCCTGGTAGTCGTCCTGGACGTCGAAGTAGGCGCCGTCGGCCCAGCGCAGCCCGGGCAGTCCGGCGTTGTCGGCGAGCAGGACGACCCGGCCGCGGGACTCGCCGAGGGTCGGGACGCCGGAGCCGATGCGGAAGAGCGGGCGCCAGCCGCGGTTGTCGAGGTAGTCGTCGAAGATCGCGCGGAAGGTGGCGTCGGACTCGGTCGAGTACTCCTGCTTGACCCGCATGAGGACGGTCTCGGTGGGGTGCGCGGCGAGGAAGTCCCAGCAGGCGCCGAGGACGTCGCCGAACATCAGGTTCTGGTAGTACGCCCCGTGGTGGATGGCGAACGAGCCGCCGGTCACCCGGCACCGTACGTCCAGGAAGCGGATGCCGCTGTCGAGCTGCTGGGCGATGGTGGTGTTCTGGCACTCGGTCCACAGGCCGCCGTAGCGGGCGCCGGAGTCGTGGGTGCCGGGGATCGTGAGCCTCTGGAGCGGGGTGGGGTCGCCGTGCGCGGCCATCCAGTCCTGAACGGCTGTCGCGTGCGCGGGTGGGGCGCCCAGGAGCAGGGCGGCACCGGCTGCGCCGGCGCCCGCGAGAAAGCGTCGTCGGTCCATGGCCGCACTATGGCAGCGCTTGACGTGCTCCTGCCATAGCCGTGCAGCGACTTCCTACCGACGGGTATCCGGATCGATCCGCTCCGCCAGCGCGCGCAGCCCGACCGCCAACTCCCTTGGGTCCGGCGCCGCCTGAGGATCGGTCAGCCACTGGACCATGACGCCGCTGAGCAGCGCCATGTGGACCGAGCCGAGCGTCCGCACGTCCTCCTCGGCGACCTCCTCCTCCCGCACGCCCCTGAGCTGCGCGGCCGCCCCGCGACGCCCCTCCCGCTGACCGGCCGCGAGCAGCGCGAGCAGCTCGGGCGAGGTCTGCGCGTGCACGAACGCCTCGACGCTCGCGAGCCAGAGCCAGCGCTGCTCCCCGAACGAGCGGATCTTGCCGGCCCACAGCTCCTCGAAGCCGCCGGCCGCCCCGCCGAACTCCTCGCCCCACTCCTCCATCGCCGCGAAGAGCGCCTGGTTGAGCAGGGCCTCGCGGGAGCCGAAGTGATAGCCGATGGCGGCCATGGAGACGCCGGAGGCGGTGGCGATGTCGCGGACGGTGGTGCGCAGGTACCCCTTCTCCTCCAGGCAGCGCCGGGCTCCGGCCAGCAGTTTCTCGCGGTTTCCCATGCGGGGATGGTACGGCCGCGGCGGCGCGGGGCAGCTTTTGGACAAGCGATCTATACGTTTGTATTGCGCGCTTGCCCAATCCCTGCCTACAGTCGGGCCATCGCCGCCGAGCAGCCGACCGGCGAACCGGCCGACAAGCCAAGGAGCCCGCCATGCGCAAGGAACTCACCACCACCGACGGCCGCACGCTCTCCTACCTGGACTTCACCCCCGACAGCGCCGGCCGCCCCCTGCTCGCCCTGCACGGCCACCTCTCCGAAGGCGCCTCCTTCGCGCACCTCGCCGAGGCCCTCGGCCCCGCGTGGCGGGTCGTCGCCCTCGACCAGCGCGGCCACGGCGACTCCGACCGCGCCCCCGACTACCGCCGCGAGGGCTACGTCTCCGATGCGCTGGCCCTCCTCGACCACCTGGACCTGGACCGGGTCGCCCTCGTCGGCCACTCGCTCGGCGCGGTCAACGCGTACCACCTGGCCGCCGCACAGCCCGAGCGGTTCACCGGCCTCGTCTCCGTCGACACCGCGGCCCATCTCCCCGAGACCGGCACCAGCCCGCTCGCCTTCGTCCTCGGCTTCCCCTACACCGCCCCCACCCGCGACGAACTCACCGCCGCCTGCGGCCCCGTCGGCCCGATGATCGCCCCGGCGCTGCGCCCCCACCCGGACGGCTGGCGGCTCCCCTTCCACCCCCAGGACACCGTCGACTCCGAGACCCTCGTCCACGGCGACCACCGCCCCGCCTGGCTCGCCTCCGCCTGCCCCGCCCTCGTCATCCACGGCACCGCCAGCCAGGTCCTCACCGCCGCCCACGCCCACGAGATGACGACCAGCCGCCCCCGCACCACCCTGGTCGAGCTCGACACCGACCACTTCGTGCAGCTGAAGGACCCGCGGGGCTTCGAGAAGGCAGTCGGAGAGTTCCTGGCCACGCTGTGAACGGCACTCCGACCACCGCCTCGGAAACGCCGAAGGGGCGGCACACCGCCGACACCAGTTGCAGGACCGCCAAGCGCAAACCAGCGTTACTTTGGTAGTTAACACCCCCCGCCTCCCCCACTTCCCCCCACACCAGAT
>NZ_JBSGIW010000061.1:0-49946 GCF_053605265.1 Streptomyces sp. NPDC003943
GATCGCCCGAGTCCGGCGCGCCGTCCGGGCCTGCCCGCGGGCCTGAGCCTGAGCGCGGCGCGCCGCCCGGGCCCGGCGGCGGGCCTGGGCCCGGTCGCTCGGACGCCGGCCCGTCGGGGGCCGACGCCGGTGGTGCTCCGCCCGTATCGGAGTCCGGCTCCGGGGCCGGCCGGTCGCCCGAGGCCGGTCCCCCGGACGGGGCCGACGCCGACGGCGTGCCCGTCCTGGCCGACGTGCCGGGGCCGCCCGTGCGCCGGTTCTGGTCGGTGCGCCGCATCCCTGCCGCCGTGCTCGCCGCCGTTCTGCTCGGCGGCGCCGGGCTGTTGCTGTACGACGTCGCCGCCGTACGCGCCGATCACACGGCCATGGCCTGGCGCCGTTCCCTCGCGAACGACCTCGCCAGCCGTCCGATGGACGACGACTGGGTGCTCGCCGGCGCGGCCCTCGCCGTGCTGCTCGGCCTCTGGCTGCTGCTGCTCGCGCTGACCCCGGGGCTGCGCGCCGTGCTTCCCATGCGCCGCCGGCACCCCGACGTGCGCGCCGGGCTCGACCGGGAGGCCGCCGCGCAAGCGCTGCGCGACCGCGCCATGGAGGTGTCCGGCGTGCAGTCCGTACGGGTCAAGGCGGGCCGCGCCAAGGTGGCCGTAAGGGCCGTGGCGCACTTCCGCGAGGTCGAGCAGGTACGCGCCGACCTGGCAGCCGTGCTCGCCACCGGCGTCGAAGAGCTCGCCCTCGCCCATCCGCCTGCCGTGACGCTACGGGTGGCCCGGCCGCCCAGGAAGGGGTGACGCCGTGACCCGCGTACTCCGGCGCGTCAACCGGATCGTGCTCGCCCTCGTCGGACTGATCCTGGTCGTGGGCGGCGGGGCCGCGCTCGTGGCCGGATTCGGCGTGTCCCTGCCCTCCTGGTGGCCCTGGTCGGGCCCCCACGACGTGGTGCTCAGCCGTGCCGAGCGCCAGCACTGGCGTGCCGAGAGCTGGTGGTGGCCGGTGGTCATCGCCGTGCTCGGCCTCGTCGTGCTGCTGGCCCTGTGGTGGCTGATCGCCCAGTTCCGGCGGGCCCGGCTCCGCGAGGTCGTCGTCGACACCGGCGACGGCGAGGGGGCCGTGGTGCACGGCCGGACCCTGCAGGACGTCCTGGAGGCGGACGCGGCGGCCCAGGAGGGCGTCGCCCGGGCCCACGTCGCGCTCACCGGCAGACGCAGCGCCCCGCGCACCCGGGTCGCCCTGCTCCTGGAGCCGTACGCCTCCCCGGCCGCCGCGCTGACCGCGCTCGCCGACAAGGCGCTCGGCGACGCCCGCACGTCGACGGGCCTGCCCGCCCTGCCGACCGAGGCCCGCCTGCGAGCGGTCAAACACCGGGCCCGCCGCGTGGCGTAGAAGCCTGCCCGGCGGCCGGAGACCCGGCGACCGGGCGCCTGGCGACGGGGCGGCTCGGCGACCCGGTGGCCTGGTGACCCGGTGGACCGGCGACCCGGTGGCCTGCCGACCCGGTGGACCGGCGACCCGGTGGCCTGCCGACCCGGCGACCCGGTGGCCCGGCAGCGCGGCGCCCCGGCGGCCGGAGACCCAGCGGCGCGGGAGCGTGGCGGCCCCGCGGCCTGGCGGCCGGAGACCCGGCTGGCGCGGGAGCTTGGCGGCCCAGCCGTCCCGCAGCCCCGGGGCGCGGCGACCCCGCGGCCCCGTGGCCCCGTGGCCCCGCGGCTCGGCGGCCCGGTGGCGCGGGAGCTCGGCGGCCCCGCGGCCCCGCGGCTCGGCGGCCCTGCAGCCCCGCGGCACCGCGACCCCCGGCGCGGCGGCGCGGCGCCCCCGCGGCCGGAGCTCGGCGCCCCGGCGGCCCGGCGAGTCAGTGTCGGGGCCGCGCCGCCGTCCGCCGCGCAGGCCCCACCTGCCGCACCGCCCTCGAACCGTCAGAAGCCGCTGCGCGCCCCGCCGTCCACCGGCAGCATCACGCCCGTGAGGTACGAGGCGGCGGGGGAGAGCAGGAACGCGGCCGTGCGGCCGAACTCCTCCGGTGTGCCGTAGCGGCGCAGCGGGATCGTCGCCTCGCTCGCCGCGCGGGCCGCGTCCGCGTCTCCGGACATCGCGTCGAGCGAGCGGACGCGGTCGGTGTCGATGCGGCTGGGCAGCAGGCCGACCACCCGGATGCCGCGCGGCCCCAGGTCGTTGGCGAGGGACTTGGCGAAGCCGGCCAGGCCCGGGCGCAGGCCGTTGGAGATGGCGAGGCCCGCGATGGGCTCGTGCACCGAGGCGGACAGGACGAAGCCGATGACGCCGCCCTCGGGCAGCGTCTCGGCCGCCGCGCGGGCGAGCCGCACCGCGCCCAGGAAGACGGTGTCGAAGGCGGCCGACCACTGCTCGTCGGTGTTGTCGGCGGCGAAGCCCGGCGCGGGGCCGCCCACGCTGATGAGGATGCCGTCGAACCGGCCGAAGCGGGCCCGCGCCTCCGCGATCAGCCGGGCCGGGGTCTCCGGGTCGGAGTTGTCCGCGGTGATGCCCGCCGCGTCCGGGCCGAGCGCGGCGGCCGCCTCGGCGACCGTCTTCTCCTCGCGCCCGGTGAGCAGCACCTTCGCGCCTTCCGCGAGCAGCGCCTCCGCCGAGGCCCGGCCGAGCCCTCGGGTCGCGCCGGTCACCACGTACACACGGTCCTTCAGCCCAAGATCCATGGCCCGATTCTAGGTTCATGGCCACCGGGTCCGGTGCGGGGCGTCCGGACACCCGTACGGTGTGCGCCATGAGTGACTTCACCGACTACTGGACCTCGCCGGCCGACCGCCCGGTGCACGGAGCGCTCGGCCGCTGCGACCTCACGGTCCTGCAGCCCCCGTTCGCCCGGGAGGCCGGCGACCTGGCGCCGAACGACCCCGCGCGCGCACGGGAGTTCGTGCTCTCCTTCGTTTCCGTGGAGGCGGTCCTCGCGGAGCTGGGGGAGCGGGCCGCGATAGAGACGCCGCACTTTCCGGCCGAGCGGAGGGACCTGGAGGTGGTCCTGGCCGGGGCGTGGGGGAACGTGCTCGGCATCAGCGACCCCTCGCTCGCCGACGACGGCAACGACGAGCCGCTGTGGCACGAGGCCGCGCGGCTGCGCGAGCGGTTCCCGGACGCGCGGATCTTCGGCCGGGTGTCGTTCGACCACGGCGACTCCCACACCGAGGACCTCGTGTGGCTGCCGGACGGCACGATGTTCCACGCCTCCGGCTGGCCCGGCATGGAGCCGTGGGAGCTGGCCGGGGATCCGTACGAGGTGGCCGCCGCTCTGGGGATCACGGACGCGATGCTGGCGGAGGCCGATCTCGACCTGGACGACGAGCCGGAGCAGGTGGAGTGGGCCGACCTCGTCTCGCTGGCGCTGGGCGACGCCGATCCGTGGACCCGGCCGCGGCCCCGGGTGAGCGCCTTCCGGGTCCGGCACAACGAGGCATACACCCTCCGCATGGAGGAGCTGTTCCTTCCGGATGTGTGACACAACTCGCCTGTATCTCCGCTGAATTGACACGCCGATGCGGCATGGACCTGCCATGTCTGACGGTGTGCCGGTCTAGGGTGACTCGGGGCGGCGCTCACGTCACGGGGGCCTCACGCGCCGTCCCCGCACCCCCTCAATGCCCCCACAGCGAGGGAAGGCACGACATTTGAACAGGGCGATGAACAGGGAGATACGCATACCCGGGCGGTGGCGGCTGGTCGCGCGCTTCGCGGCCGCCCTCGGTCTGGCCGGGGCCGTCACCCTCACCGGACTGCCCGGCGTCCCGGTCGAGGACTCCGCCGCCGTTCCCACCTCGGCCAAGCTGCGCCCCGGGACCGGCCAGCGGTGCGACACCAAGCACCTGAACAAGACCTACGGCAGCACCCCGTCGAACTCCGGCTTCCCCACGACCGCCGGCACCAACTTCGACAAGTGGAACGGCGACCCGAAGAACTTCAACTACCCGCTGCCGGGCAAGGCGTTCGACGGACTGAAGGCACCGACGGCGGCCGAGAAGGCGAAGGCGCTCTCCAAGGACCCGGATCCGAGGAAGAACGTCGAGGCGTGGAAGAAGCAGGCCGCGACGAGCGGTGACCCCGCCGACAAGGCGATGGAGATCTACGCCCGCTATCTGGAGAAGCAGCGCTCGCAGAGCTTCGAGCGCTGGTTCGACAAGACGTACATCCGCAACGAGATCAACCTCAACAAGGGCGCCGGCTTCGAGGCGCGCCTGGTCCGGGACTTCCAGCTGGTCGGTCCGGACTGGCTGTGCGAGGTCTACGTCGACATCTTCGACGAGAACGGCAACAAGGTCGCGACGCGCAAGTACGACGCGTACAACCAGCGCACCAAGGAATTCAACGAGTTCAAGTCCAACAGCACGCTGACGAAGAAGCAGCTGGGCAACGACCGGGTCATCGCGAAGTCGATGCCCGACCACACCTTCCGCTACACCGGCGCCAAGAACTTCGACGCCAGGCAGCGCAAGCTGATCGACGACTTCAACCGTGACGTCGAGCAGATGCGGCCCGGCAAGACCAACCAGGTCCGCGGCTTCCAGCGGCAGTACAACGCCATCCCGCAGACCAAGCCCATCCGCGGCTACTCGCGTTACGACACCTGGTTCGCGCCCGGCTGCCAGGGCGGCCCGGCCGGCCGGCCGCAGCTCGCCGCCGCCGGCAACTGCGGCACCCGCGGCCCGCTCAACGACCGGGTCAACGGCTCCGGCCGCACCCTGAACGAGGCCCGGCAGATCCAGGCCGAGGCGCGCCGGCTCGACACCCGCGGCACCCTGCCGCGCGGCGGCCCGGGCGGCGTGGACTTCACCACCCTCGAACTGCGTTACGTCGGCGGCCTC
The DNA here is from genome assembly GCF_053605265.1 of Streptomyces sp. NPDC003943. NCBI lineage: Bacteria > Bacillati > Actinomycetota > Actinomycetes > Kitasatosporales > Streptomycetaceae > Streptomyces > Streptomyces sp. NPDC003943. The sequence goes on from NZ_JBSGIW010000061.1 coordinate 4,824, forward strand.
GCCAAGGGCAAGGGCATGCAGTACTCGATGAAGGCCGACATGATGCCCGACCCGGACGAGAATCCGGGCTACGGCGGCCAGGCGAAGATGCAGCTCGCGTCCGACTCGCTGTTCACCTGGCTGGCGCTGACGCCGGACAAGTTCTGGGTCAACCTGAACCCGGACGAGCCCGACCGCGTCATGGACGCCAAGTTCGCCTCCACCGACGCCGGCCGCGTGCTGCTCGAGGCCGACCTCCAGATGAAGCACGACTTCTACGCGGCCATGGACCCCAAGACGGAGCTCGGCAAGCGCTACTGGGCGGCCCTGCCCAAGGCCAACGGCAACCCGTGCATGCCGGGCCTGCGGAACTGGATCGAGCCGAAGCCGGCTGTCGTGCGCGAGCAGGACGGCGGCGTCTACATCCTCGACGCGCCGCTGGCGCTGAAGTCCGTCGCGCAGAAGACCGTCACCCACGGGCCGGGCGCGCCGATCTGCGACCCCGACCCGGCGCAGATCAAGGCCGCGCAGAAGGTCATCGACTCGACGATCGTCCCCGAGGTCGAGAAGATCATCAACACCGCGCCGCAGTACGCCGACCTGCGCCGCGTCTACACCTCCCGCGTCGCCGCCGAGTGGATCCGCCAGCAGGACGCCAAGAAGGAGTCCGACTTCCGGCCGATCATCAACAGCAACGACGTCAAGCGCTGGCCGCTGCGCGCGCCCAACCAGAACTGGGACAAGGACGAGCTCTTCAAGCGCTACCGGAAGATCTTCACCGAGGGCGAGTTCACGTACGACGTCGACACCGACCACGGCGTCACGGTCTACATCGTCGGCGGCGTCGACTTCTCCCGGCAGCCCAAGAAGAACATCAGCAAGACGCGCTTCGACACCGAGAACCGCACCCTCGACACCACCACCCGGACGTCGATGCAGTCGGACGACACCTCGTACCGCGACACCGACACCCTCTACCTCGGCGGCGACTCCTCCGGCGACACCAGCGGCGGCACCCCGTCGCCGTCGCCGAAGCCGACCGAGCCGAAGCCGACCGGGCAGCCCACCCACCCGGGCACCCCGACGGCCCAGCCCTCGCACAGCCAGACCCCGGCGCCCAGCGAGACCCCGAACCGCCCGGGCGGCGACCTCGCCCACACCGGCTCCGACACGCCCGTCGGCGCCATCGCGGGCGTGGCCGCCGCGGTGATCGCCGTCGGCGCGGGCCTGGTGTGGTGGATGCGGAGGCGCAGGAACGCGGCCGGATGACCGAGCGGCCGACCGATCGGCACCTAGTGACCGAGTGACCCCCGGGGCCCGGTCCGCGCGCCACGCGGACCGGGCCCCGACTCCTTCACGAGCCCTCCTCCGCCTCCAGCGCCAGCGCCGCGCCCACCAGGCCGATGTGGCTGAACGCCTGCGGGAAGTTCCCCAGTTGCCGGCCCGCCACCGGGTCGTACTCCTCCGCGAGCAGCCCCACGTCGCTGCACAGCCCGACGAGCCGCTCGAACAGCTCCCGCGCCTCCTTCACCCGCCCGGTGAGCCGCAGTGCGTCCGCCAGCCAGAACGAGCACACCAGGAACGTGCCCTCCTCGCCCGGCAGACCGTCCACCGGCGTCCCAGACCCGGCCCCCGCGTCCGGCGCCGAGTAGCGGCGCACCAGACCGCCCTGCACGAGCTCCGCGCGCACCGCGTCGACCGTGCCCACCACCCGCGGGTCCTCCGGCGGCAGGAAGCCCACCCGGGGGATCAGCAGCGTCGCCGCGTCCAGCTCGCGCGAGCCGTACGCCTGGGTGAAGGTGTTGCGCTCCGGGTCGAAGCCCTTCACGCACACCTCCTCGTGGATCTCGTCCCGCATGGTCCGCCAGCGCGCCGCGTCGCCCGGCAGTGACGGGTCGGCCTCCAGGGTGCGCACCGCGCGGTCGGCCGCCACCCAGGCCATCACCTTGGAGTGCACGAAGTGACGGCGCGGCCCGCGCACCTCCCACAGTCCCTCGTCGGGCTCGCGCCAGGTCGACTCCAGGAAGCCGAGCAGGCTCAGCTGGAGGTTCCAGGCGTGCCGCCGGGGCGGGATGCCGGCCTCCCGCGCCCGGTACAGGGAGTCCATCACCTCCCCGTAGACGTCGATCTGGAGCTGGTCCACGGCGGCGTTCCCGGTCCGCACCGGGGCCGAGTCGGCGTAGCCGCGCAGCCAGGGCAGCACCGTCTCGGGCAGCCTGCGCTCGCCGGCCGGCCCGTACATGATCTGCAGGTCGGCCGGGTCGCCGGCCACCGCCCGCAGCAGCCAGTCGCGCCAGGCCGCCGCCTCGTCGACGTATCCGGTGGAGAGCAGCGCGTCGAGGGTGAAGGCGGAGTCGCGCAGCCAGCAGGCCCGGTAGTCCCAGTTGCGCACGCCGCCGAGATCCTCGGGCAGGGAGGTGGTGGGCGCGGCGACGATGCCGCCGGTGGGGGCGTAGGTGAGCGCCTTGAGGGTGATGAGCGAGCGGACCACGGCGTCCCGGTAGGGCCCCTCGTAGGTGCAGCGGGCGGCCCATTCGCGCCAGTCGGCGAGCGACTGCTCCAGGGACTCGAAGGGGTCGACGAGTTGGGGGCGCGGCTCGTGGGAGGGGTGCCAGGTGAGCACGAACGCCACCTTCTCGCCGGCGGCGACGGTGAAGCTGGAGCAGGTCGCGAACTGCTGCCCCCACGTCTTCACCGGCGGCTCGCTGCGCAGCCATACGGAGTCCGGCCCGGCTACCGCCACCCGGTGGCCGTCGGCGCGGCGCACCCACGGCACGATCGAGCCGTAGTCGAAGCGCAGCCGCAGCGCCGCGCTCATCTCCACGCGGCCGCTGACGCCCTCGACGATGCGGATGACGTCGGGTGCCCGGTCGCGTTGCGGCATGAAGTCGACGACCTTGACCTCGCCGGTACGGGTCTTCCAGGTGGTCTCCAGGACCAGGCTGTCCTCGGCGTAGCGGCGGCTCGTGCAGGTCGTGGCGCCCTTGGGGGCGAGCCGCCAGTGGCCGTTGTTCTCGTCGCCGAGGAGGGCGGCGAAGCAGGCGGCGGAGTCGAAGCGGGGCAGACACAGCCAGTCGATCGACCCGTCGCGGCCGACGAGCGCGGCGGTCTGGAGATCGCCGATGAGGGCGTAGTCGTCGATACGTTGCGTCACGCTTTGGGCTGTTCCCGGAAGCGGCGACGGTCAATCAGGAGGAAACGGGATCCCAGCGGGTCAGGCGCTCGCGGCGGCCGGTTCCGGTGTCCCCGCCGAGGTGTCGGCCTCGCCGGCCGCGGCCTCCCGGTCGCGCCGCTCGCGCCGCGCCAGGATCACCCAGCCCGCCGGCACGCCGGCGGCGAACAGCCACCACTGCACCGCATAGGCCATGTGCGGGCCGATCGAGTCGTGGTCGGGGCCGGGGATCAGCTCGGGGGAGCCGCCGGCCGGCTCGGGCGCGGCCTGCTCGATGTAACCGCCGAGGACCGTACGGCCGAGCAGCGCGGTCTGCTGCGCGCTGTTGATCAGCATGACCTGGCGGTCCGGCAGGCCCTTGAGGTCCTTGATGCCGCTGGCGCCGCTGGTCTCGTCGGCCATCAGGCGTCCGGTGACGGTGATCTCGCCCCTGGGCGCCGGCGGCACCTTCGGGAAGGACCGCTGGTCGTCGGCGGCCGGGATCCAGCCGCGGTTGACCATGACGACCTTGCCGTCCTTCAGGACGAGCGGGGTCAGGACGTGTACGCCGACGCGGTCGTCGGAGGAGGTGCGGCGGCGCACCACGACCTCGTGCGCGGTGTCGAAGGTGCCGGTGGCGGTGACCTGGCGCCAGAAGTCGCCGCGCGGGACGGTGTGCCCGGGAGAGGTCAGCCGCTCGACCGGCACGGGCGGCGCCTTGAGGTTGTCCGCGATCAGGGTGTTCTGGGCGACCCGGCTCTCGTGCCGGTGGAACTGCCAGAAGCCCAGCTTGATCATCACCGGGATGAGCACGAGGGCGATGAGGGTGAGGATCACCCACTGCCGGGACAACAGGAAGCGGTACACCCCACGACGGTACATCCGGCGTCATGGGGCGACCGCAGGGGGGTTCCGGTCGCGGGGCGGCGACCGGAAACAGAGGATCGTTTCGTCGGACCGATCGGACCGTTCGGACCGGTGTCGACGCTCATCCCACCTTGTCGACGATGCCCTCCCTCCCCTCGGCGCGGGCGCAGTGGCCCCCGCAGTACCAGTGGCCCTCCACCTCGACGCCCTGTCCGATGATCTGGACCCGGCAGTGCTCGCAGATGGGCGCCATGCGGTGGATGGCGCAGGAGAAGCAGTCGAAGACGTGCACCGCGCCCTGCGCGTGCACCTCGAACGACATGCCGTAATCGTTTCCGCAGACCTCACAACGTGCCATGCGCCACAGGGTGGCGCCGCGGACGGCGGAAGACCGGGCGGCACGCCCGGTTTCCGCCGGTCCGTCACTCATCCGCAGGCGTCACCCGCCCGTGTCGTCCGCGGGTGTCAGCCCTCGGCCGGGGCCACGTCCCGCAGCAGCTGGGTGTAGGCGGCCTCGTCGACGATCGGCGTGCCGAAGGACTTGGCCTTGACCGTCTTGGAGGTGGCCGCGTCCGGGTCGTTGGTCACGAGCAGACTGGTGAGCCGCGACACACTCGACGCCACGTGCAGCCCCGCCTCGACCGTGCGGTCCTCCAGGAGCTCGCGGTCGATGGAGGTGTCGCCGGAGAACGCCACACGCATGCCCTGTTTGAGTGGTTTGTCCGACTCGTAACGTCCGGGGTTCGGATACGGGCACGCCGGCCGCTTCCGCGAGGGCCGCCAGCCGTTCGTGCGGTACGACGCCTGGTACCCGATCCGCGGCTGCGCGGGCGCCGACGCCCACTCGGTCAGCGGACGGCATTCGAGCAGCGGCAGCCGTACGCCCCGCTCGGCGGCCGCGTGCAGGCTCGGCCGGAACGCCTCGGCGAGCACCCGGGCGTCGTCGAGCGCGTTGTGCGCCCGCTGCTGCACCACGCCGAAGTGCGCGGCCAGCGACTCCAGCTTGTGGTTGGGCAGCGGCAGCGACAGCTCCTTGGACAGCGCGATCGTGCACAGCCGCTGCCGCACCGGCGCGGTGGCCTCGGCGCGCGCGTACTCCCGGGCGATCATCTGCCAGTCGAACATCGCGTTGTGCGCGACGAGCACCCGGCCGTCGAGCCGGGCCGAGAACTCCTCGGCGATCTCCGGGAAGAGCGGCGCGCCGGCCAGCACGTCGCTGGTCAGCCCGTGGATCCACACCGGCCCCGGATCGCGCTCGGGGTTGACCAGGGTGTACCAGTGGTCCTCCACGTTCCCCTGTGCGTCCAGCCGGTAGACGGCAGCCGACACTATCCGGTCGTCGCGGGCGAGGCCGGTGGTCTCCACGTCGACGACCGCGTACCCCTGTGGGTAGGCGGCCGGCCACGTCGCTGCTGTCGTACGGTCGTCGAGCATGGTCACTGAGAATACGGGCCCGCACTGACAGCCCGGCCCCCGGTGTCCCTTTTGTGTCCGGAACCCGTCATCGGCGGCCGCGGCAGGAAGGGGCTCATCCGGCCGGCGGTGCGAGCAGTCCCGCCACCAGCGCCCGTACCGCGGTCGCGAACAGCGCCTCCGTGTCGATCGGCGCGGCGAGCGCGCGCGCCAGGCCGGGGTCGGCTTCCGCCGCTTCGGTGGTGGTCGCGTCGTCCGTCCACAGCTCGGTCTCGGCGGGGGACTGGGCGGGCGCGCGCTCGCGGTTGCGTTCGACGAGGACGTGGCCGACGACCTGGAACTGGACCGCGCGGACGAGTTCGGCGGCGCGCCGGCCGCGCAGACCGGCCGCGTGGGCCTCGTGGACGAGAGCGCGCTGGGCGGGCAGGAACATGCGTTCCGTGAGGCCGCGTTCGTGGACCAGGGCGACCAGGTGCGGGCGGTCGCGCAGGGCGCGGCGGAGCAGCAGGGCGACCGAGACGATCCGCTCGGCCGGACCGGCGCCGCGCGGGCGGAGGGTGCCGAGCTCGGCGACGGTGCGTTCGACGAGGGCGTCGAGGAGCGACTCGCGGTTGCCGACGTGCCAGTAGATCGAGGTGACGGCGGTGCCGAGTTCGGCGGCGAGGCGGCGCATGGTGAGGGCCGCCGGGCCGTGCTCCCTGACCAGGGCGGCGGCCGTGTCCAGCACCTCGTCACGGGTCAACGCGCTGCGTGCCATCCGATCAGCTCCCCCAACTCCCGTGTGTGTCACGCCTCTTTACCCGTCGGGGTGGCCGGTGTAACTGTGTTACAGGGCCGATACCTTCCCGCATTCCCGAAGGGTGGTACGTCATGGCACGAGTACGGTACGGGGCGCGCAGCGCGGCGGAGCTCGCCGCGACGCGCGAGAAGAGCGCCGGGCTCCCCGACATCTGGTCGACCGGGGTCGTCGCCGTCTGGGAGACCGACCCGGACGTGGTGGCGGCCGTCCTGCCGCCGCCGCTCAAGCCCACCGCGCGCCCGCTGGTCCGCGCCAACATCAGCAAGGTCGATCTGCCCGGCTATCCGCTCGGCGCCGGTTCGGTCGCCGTCGCCGCCGCCCACGGTGCCACCGAGGGCTGGTATCCGCTGGTCATGCCGATGACCCACGAGCGCGCCCTGACCGGCGGGCGCGAGGTGTTCGGCGAGCCGAAGAAGCTCGGCGAGGTCGTCGTCGAACGCGACGGACTGGTCGTCCACGCTTCCCTGGCCCGGCACGGCATCGCCTTCGTCGAGGTGCGCGGCGCGGTCTCCGGCGCGCTGCCGCTGCCCGAGCCCACCGAGAAGACCGACTTCTACTTCAAGTTCCTGCCCGCGGTCGACGGCTCGGGCTTCGACGGCGACCCCGTCCTCGTCCACTGCCTGCGCAACGAGAAGGTGCGGAAGCTGGAGCGGGTCACCGGCGACGTCGTCCTGCGCGAGTCCATGTTCGATCCGGTCGCCGACCTGCCGGTGCGCCGGCTCGTCGAGATCACCATCGGTGAGAAGACCACCGACCAGCGGGGCCGGGTCGTCGAACGGGTCAGCGCCGAGGCCCTGTTGCCGTACCTCCACCAGCGGTACGACGACCCGCAGCAGGCCCTGGACGCCCCGCCCGAGGGCTCCGTGCCCCGGGACTCCGTGTCCCAGGGCTCCGCGAGGGGGAGCGCCTGATGGAACTGCGCGAGGGACAGGTCGCCGTCGTCACCGGCGCCGCCAGTGGCATCGGCCTCGCCATGGCCCGCCGCTTCGCCGCCGAGGGCCTCGCGGTCGTCCTCGGCGACGTCGAGGAGGCGCCGCTGGCCAAGGCCGCCGAGGAGCTGATGCAGGGCGGGGCGCAGATCCTCGCCCGCACCGTCGACGTCAGCGACCCCGGCTCCGTACGGGCCTTCGCCGACGCCGCGTACGACACCTTCGGCGCCGTCCATGTGCTGTGCAACAACGCGGGCGTCGGCTCCGGCGCCGAGGGGCGCATGTGGGAGCACGAGCCGAACGACTGGAAGTGGGCCTTCGCGGTCAACGTGTGGGGCGTCTTCCACGGCATCCAGGCCTTCGTGCCGCGGATGCTCGCGGCCGGCGAGCCCGGTCACGTCGTCAACACCTCCTCCGGCGACGGCGGCATCGCCCCGCTGCCCACCGCCTCCGTCTACGCCGTCACCAAGTCCGCCGTCGTCACCATGACCGAGTCGCTCTACGCGCACCTGCGGGCGGAGCGGGCGCTGGTCGGCGCCTCCGTGCTCTTCCCCGGGCCGCACATGCTGCGCACCGGGCTGTGGGAGTCGCACCGCAACCGGCCCGAGCGGTACGCCAAGCAGCGGCCGCGCAGGACCCCGTACCGCAGCCTCGACCAGTGGGAGGCCGCCATGAAGGAGGCCGGGCACGAGGTCGCCTTCACGCCGGTGGAGGAGGTCGCCGGGCACGTCGTCGACGGGATCAGGGCCGACCGGTTCTGGATGCTCCCGGCGAGCGAGCACAGCGACCGGCAGATCAGGGCGCGTTCGCAGTCGATGCTCGACCGCGCCAACCCGTCGTACCTGGAGAGCTTCATCCTCGACTGAGGGGCTTCGCCATGAGCAACGAGCGCCATGAGGACCCGTATCTGATCATCTCGTCCGACTGTCACGCCGGGCTGCCGACCGAGCAGTACCGGCCCTATCTCGACTCCCGCTTCCACCGCGCCTTCGACGACTTCCTCGCCGGGCGGGACGCCCGCCGCGAGGCCATGACCCGGCTCGGGGTGCGCAACGAGGACTTCGCGAACAAGTGGTTCACCGACCACGAGGAGGGGCTGCGCGGCGGCTGGGACGCGGCGCAGCGGATGAAGGAGCTCGACGGCGACGGGGTGGCCGCCGAGGTCGTCTTCCCCGACGCGGACGCCGTCGACAGCCAGACCGCAGCGCCCTTCGGCGTCGGTCTGGGGCTCTCCGGCGACCAGGACCCGGAGCTCGGCATGGCGGGCGCGCAGGCGCACAACCGCTGGCTCGCCGACTTCGTCTCGCAGAACCCGGCCCGGCACTGCGGGGTGGCGCTGCTGCCCGTCACCGCCGAGCCGGCCGCGGTGGTCGCCGAGATCCACCGGGCCAGGGAGTCCGGGCTCGGCGCGCTGATGATCCCTTCCATGTGGGTGGACAAGCCGCCCTACCACGACCGGCGTTACGACCCGGTGTGGGCGGCCGCAGCCGAGACCGGGATGCCCGTGGTCACCCATTCGGGCGCGGCACCGCGCCAGGAGTACGGCGACCATCTCGGGATCTACGTCTCGGAGGTGACGTGGTGGCCGGCCCGGCCGCTGTGGTTCCTGCTCTGGTCCGGGGTGTTCGAGCGGCACCCGGGGCTGCGCTTCGGGATCGCCGAGTCCGGCTGCTGGTGGCTGCCGAACCTGCTGTGGTTCATGGACCGGCTGTATCTGGGCGCGCACGGCGGCAAGAAGCTGTCCCCGTTCGCGGAGCTGAAGCGGCCGCCGAGCGAGTACCTGGACCGGCAGGTGTTCATCTGCGCGACCAACACCAAGCGGCGGGAGCTGGCGCAGCGCTACGAGATCGGCGTCGACAACATCCTGTGGGGCTCGGACTTCCCGCACCCGGAGGGCACCTGGCCGAACACCCGGGCGTGGCTGCGGAACACCTTCCACGACATCCCGGTCGCGGAGACCCGGCGGATGCTGGGGCTCGCCGCCGCCGAGGTCTTCGGATTCGACGTCCCAACACTGGATCCGATAGCCAAGCGGATCGGCCCGACCCCCGCCGACCTCGGCCAGAGCGCCGACCAGGCCGCCGTCGAAGCCTCCTGGGCCCGCTCCCGCGAGGTCGGCCGGCACTGGCTCACCGACCACGACTTCCCGGTCCTGGGGGTGACGCCGTGACCCCCGGCGCCGCGGACCGCTACACCGTCATCTCCGCCGACTGCCACGCCGGCGCCGACCTCCTCGACTACAAGCCGTACCTGGAGAGGAGGCACCACGACGACTTCGACGCCTGGGCGGCGACCTACGTCAACCCGTACGAGGACCTGCTCGCCGACACCGCCGACCGCAACTGGAACTCGAAGCGCCGGCTGACCGAGCTGGAGGCGGACGGCGTCGTCGCCGAGGTCGTCTTTCCCAACACCATCCCGCCGTTCTTCCCCAAGGCCTCGCTGATGGCCCAGCCGCCCACCCGGGCCGAGTACGAGCGGCGCTGGGCCGGCCTCCAGGCGCACAACCGCTGGCTCGCCGACTTCTGCGCGGACGCGCCGGGGCGCCGGGCGGGCGTGGCGCAGATCCTGCTCAACGACGTGGACGCGGCCGTCGCCGAGATCCGCCGCACCCGCGAGGCCGGGCTCACCGGCGGCATCCTGCTGCCCGGCGTCCCGCCCGGCTCGACGGTCCCGGAGCTGTACTCCGAGGCGTACGACCCGATCTGGGCGGTCTGCGCCGAGCTCGGCGTCCCGGTCAACCACCACGGCGGCTCCGCGTCGCCGCCGCTCGGCGACGAACCCGCCGCCCGGGCGGTGTTCATGGTGGAGACCACCTGGTTCTCGCACCGGGCGCTGTGGCACCTGATCTTCGGCGGCGCGTTCCGGCGCCACCCCGGGCTCCGGCTGGTGCTCACCGAGCAGGGCTCGGGCTGGATCCCCGGCGTCCTGCGGATGCTGGACTACTACCACGACCGGCTCGTCGCGGCCGGGGCCACGGCCTCGACCGCGGAGTCCAAGTTCGGCGCCGGGCTCGCCGCGTCCATGGGCAAGGGCCCGAGCGAGGTGTGGCGCGACAACTGCTTCGTCGGCGCGAGCTTCATGCGCCCGCACGAGGTGCCGCTGCGCGAGCAGATCGGCCTCGACAAGATCATGTGGGGCACCGACTACCCGCACGACGAGGGCACCACCCCCTACTCCCGCGAGGGCCTGCGGATCGCCTACGCCGGCCTGCCCCGGGAGGAGGTCGCCGCGATGGTGGGCGGCAACGCGGCCCGCGTCTACGGCTTCGACCTCACGTACCTCGACACCCTCGCCGCCGTCCACGGCCCGACCGTCGAGGAGATCGCCGCACCGCTCACCGAGGTCCCGCCGGACGCCACCAGCCCGGCCTTCGCGAAGGGCGGGTCGGTCCGCGTCTGGTGACCCGCCGGGTGCGACCCTCCAGGGGTGACCGAAGCCCCCGCACCCGTCCCCGTACACGACGAGGCCCACGGCGGCGGCCTCGGCTCCCGGCTCAACTGGCTCCGGGCCGCCGTGCTCGGAGCCAACGACGGAGTCGTCTCCACCGCGGGCCTCGTCGTCGGCGTCGCCGGCGCCACCGGGTCCCGCGACGCCCTGCTCACCGCGGGCCTCGCGGGCCTGCTCGCCGGCTCCATGTCGATGGCGGCGGGGGAGTACGTCTCCGTCTCCACCCAGCGCGACTCCGAGAAGGCCGCCCTCGCCAAGGAGCGCCGCGAACTGCGCGAACAGCCCGAGGCCGAACTCGCCGAACTCACCGACCTGCTCACCCGCCGCGGCCTGACCGCCGACGTGGCCCGCGAGGCCGCCGTCCAGCTCACCGAACGCGACGCCCTGCGCGCGCACGCCCGCGTGGAGCTCGGCATCGATCCCGACGACCTCACCAACCCCTGGCACGCCGCCGGCGCCAGCTTCCTCGCCTTCACCGCCGGCGCCCTGCTCCCGCTCCTCGCGATCGTTCTGCCGCCGCCCGCCCATCGCCTCTGGGTCACGGTCGTCTCCGTCCTCGCCGCCCTCGCCCTCACCGGCTGGTGGTCCGCCCGCCTCGGCGCCGCCCCGACCGGCCGGGCCGTCGTGCGCAACGTCTGCGGCGGCGCGCTGGCGATGGCGGTGACCTACGCGGCGGGGTCACTGCTCGGCGCGGCGGGCGTCTAGCGCGTGCCTCCTCACGGACGGAACCCCGCGCGCGATGTACGGTGAACGTCGTACAACACTGGAAAGCACCACCAGCAGCACCTGAGGCAAGGAACGTCCGTCATGCGCGCCACCACCATCCACGCCCCCTTCGACATGCGCGTGGAGGAGGTGCCCGACCCCGCGATCCAGTACCCGACCGACGTCGTCGTCCGCGTGGTCCGCGCCTGCATCTGCGGCAGCGACCTGTGGGCCTACCGCGGCGAGTCCGCCCGGCAGCCCGGCCAGCGGATCGGCCACGAGTTCCTCGGGATCGTCGAGGAGGCGGGCGCCGACGTCAGGGGCTTCGCCAAGGGCGACCTCGTCGTCGCCCCGTTCGTCTGGTCCGACGGCAGCTGCGACTACTGCGCCGAGGGCCTCCAGACCTCCTGCCCCAACGGCGGCTTCTGGGGCTCGGTCGGCTCCGACGGCGGCCAGGGCGAGGCCGTCCGCGTCCCGCACGCCGACGGCACCCTCGTCAAGCTGCCCGCCGACGCCGCCTCCGACGACCACCTGCTCACCGCGCTCCTCGCGCTCTCCGACGTGCTGGGCACCGGCCACCACGCGGCCCTCGGCGCCGGCGTGCGCAAGGGCGCCACCGTCGCCGTCGTCGGCGACGGCGCGGTCGGCCTGTGCGGCGTGCTCGCCGCCAAGCGGCTCGGCGCCGAGCGGATCATCGCGCTCGGCCGGCACACCGCCCGCACCGACATCGCCCGCGCCTTCGGCGCCACCGACGTCGTCGCCGAGCGCGGCGAGGCCGCCGAGGCCGCCGTGCGCGAGCTCACCGGCGGCCAGGGCGCCCACGCCGTCATCGAGGCCGTCGGCACCGAGCAGTCCATGCGCACCGCCGTGAACATCACCCGCGACGGCGGCGCCGTCGGCTACGTCGGCGTCCCGCACGGCTCCGGCACCGGCCTCGACCTCTCCGTCATGTTCGACCGGAACATCGCCCTGCGCGGCGGCGTCGCCCCGGTCCGCGCCTACATCCCCGAGCTGCTCCCGGACGTCCTCGACGGCACCGTCGACCCGTCCCCGGTCTTCGACCTGACCGTCGACCTCGACGGCGTCCCCGCGGGCTACAAGGCGATGGACGAGCGCACCGCCCTGAAGGTCCTCGTCAAGCCGTAGCCCAGGCCGTGTCTCAGGCCGGCAGCCACACGGGGTCGTCGGCCCCCGCGACGCCAGGCGGGCGCGACCAGCCCGCCGGGCCGCCCTCGTACGAGACGGGCGACAGCGCGTGCCGCAGCCGCCCGAGCGGGCCGTCCGCCTCCGTGAGGTGATCCTCGGGCTCGTAGCGGGGCAGGGCGTGCGTCAGCCAGTGGCCGGTCTGCGCGAGCGCGAGCCGTACGAGCCGGGTGCCGCCCTGCTCGCGCTGCTCCGTCAGCGAGCGCAGCACGGCGGCGGCCAGCAGATAGCCGGTCCCGTGGTCCAGGGCCTGCGCCGGCAGCGTGCCCGGCTGGTCAGGCGAGCCCTCCACGGCGGCGATGCCCGTCGCCACCTGCACCAGGCTGTCGAAGCCGCGCCGTCCGCCCCAGGGCCCGTAGTCGCCCCAGGCGGAGAGCCGGGCCACCACCAGGCCCGGCCGGTGCAGGTCGAAGCGGTCGAGGGCGCCGGGGCGGTAGCCGGTCACCAGCACGTCCGCGGCGTCGAGGAGTTCGTCGAAGGTGCGCCGGTCGGACGGCCGGTCCAGGTCCAGGGCCGCGGTCCGCTTGCCGACGCCCGTGTCGGCGTGCTGGTCCGGCAGTTCGGGGTTGCCCGGCGGGTCGATCCGCAGCACGTCGGCGCCGAGCAGCGCGAGCGTCCGGGTCGCGACCGGGCCCGCGATCACCCGGGTCAGGTCGAGCACCCGCAGCGGGCGCCCGTCGGACCCTCCCGAACGCCGCCGCGGCGCCGCCTCGTCAAGGCGTGACCGGGTGAGCAGCGGGCGCGCGGCCACCTCCCGGCCCTGCTCGTGCGCGGCCCACTCCTCCGGTGTGCGCAGGGCGACCGCGAGGCCCCCGGCCGCGTACACCGCGCTCTCGACCTCGACGGCCTTCCGGGCGCCGATCGCGGCGGCCACATCCTCCACCGAGTCGGATCCTGGATCCAATGCCGTCAGCAACGCCGCCTTGTGATGCGGGTAGTTGGCATGCGTGCGCACCCAGCCGTCGGCCGCCCGCCAGAACCGGGACAGCGGCGCGAAGTTCACCGGCGCCCGCCCGTCCACCCGCAGATGCCGCTCGCTGACGAAGGCCGTGGCCACCGCCCCGTCGTCGACCCGCACCCGCCCCACGGCCCCCGCGTGCTCCACCGCCGCGAGCCCCGCCACCGCGACCGTCGCCCGGGCCAGGTCCATCACCGGCAGCCGGGCCCCGAGCAGCCCCGCGGGACCGCCGTACGCCACCCGGTCGAGCAGGGCGGGATCGCCGCCCAGGGCCGACCACAACAACTCCGTACCCGTGTGCACTGTGTTGTTCATGGACACACACTAGAACCGCCCGTGGCACTCAGTGCCACGGGCGGTTCACGGAAGGGCTAGGACGTCACTTGCGGACCGCGGCGAGCGCGTCCGCGATGCCGGCGCCGTAGAAGCCGTTCTTCTTGTCGGCGCCCACCTTGCACACCGCGTCGACGGTGCCGTTGCCGTCGATGTCGTACGGGTCGGTGCACGCGTGCTCGTCCGCCTGCGCGTACAGCAGCGCCTTCAGGGCCGCCGGGCTGGCGTTCGGGTGCGTCGACTTCAGCAGCGCGAGGACGCCCGCCACGTGCGGCGAGGCCATCGAGGTGCCGGCCTTGTAGTTGTAGCCGCCGTCGACCGTGGTCGACAGGATGCGGCCGTTGACCGCCGGGGCGTCCGGCGTCTGCCACTCGGTCTTGTCGCCGCCCGGCGCCGCCACGTCGATGACGTCGTAACCGTAGTTGGAGTAGGACGCCTTCAGGCCCTTGGCGCCGGTCGCGGAGACCGTCACCACACCCGGCAGCATCGACGGGTAGTCGAAGCACTCCTTCGGGTCGACGGTCCGGGTGGCCGCGGTGGTGTCGTTCGGGCTGGTGGTGTCGGTGATCGCGTCGGCCGCCAGGTCGAACTTCGAGTTGCCGGCCGCCGCCACGCTGACCGTGCCCCTGCGCTCCGCGTAACGGGTCGCGCGGGTGACCGCCTCGATGAGGGCCTTCTGGTCCTCGTCGTTCTTGCAGGCGAACATCCACGGGTCGGTGTAGTAGCTGTTGTTGGTGACGTCGATGCCGTGCTCGGCCGCCCACACGAAGCCGCAGACCACGGCCTCGGTGTAGAAGAAGCCGTCCGGCGTCGACACCTTGATGCCGGCGAGCTTCACGCCCGGCGCGACACCGGTGATGCCGATGCCGTTCTTGGCGGCGCCGATGGTGCCCGCCACGTGCGTGCCGTGGTCGCTCTCGCCCTTCCGGGGGCGCCACGAGCCGGGCGTCGTGTCGGCCTTGCCGCTCACGCAGTTGGCGGAGGCGGCGGCGTCGAAGTTCGGCGCCAGGTCCGGGTGGGTGTCGTCCACGCCGGTGTCGATGATGCCGACCGTCACGTCCCGGCTGCCGAGGGAGATCTGGTGGGCCTTGTCCGCCTTCATGGCCGGCATGTCCCACTGCAGCGGCTCGAACGGGTCCTGGCCGTCCGTGGCGGCGGCCTCGGCGGCCTTCATCTCGGCCGGGGTCAGCGCCTGGTCGGCCTCGTCGAGGGAGTCGTCGGCCGCGGCCTTCAGCGGGGCCGTACGGGTCGCGCCCGCCGACACCACGCCACGCACCTGGCGGATGGTCTTCGCGAACTCGGGGTTCTGCGAGTGGACGACTATGACGCCTATCTGGTCGTAGGACACGACCACCTCACCGCCGGCGGCGGCGATGGCCTTGCGCACCGAATCGGCCGACCAGTGGGCGTTGTCGACGTTCACGACGTACGACAGCATCGGGCCGTCCGTGGCCACGGCGGCCGTCGGCACGTCGCTCAGCTCCGCGGCGGAGGCGGCTCCGGAGGGCAGGAAGCCGAGCGAGGCCGTGAGCGCGAGACCGACCGGCAGAGCGAGTACTCGGCCGCGCCGCGATCCCAGATGAGCCATGGGTTCTCCACATCATCCGTATGTACTGCCCGGACGCCGATTGCGCGCGGGCAGGTGCATGACGAGTGAAGCTATCGCCGATCTTCCCCGGCCATCAATGAGTTGAGAAGACTTCATGAAGATCCGACGAAAGAAATCCACTCGCCTGAACCACTTCGCACCGCGCCCCGTGCCGTTGTGCAGGGGAGGGGTCCCGACCGGAACCCCCGTCTCCGCACCCCTGGTGAGGCCCCCTTGACCCAGCCGTCCGCCCCCGCGTCACGAGGAGAGTCCGTGGCTACCGAAGCACCGCCGCCGCCGAGTAACGGAACCGGGACCGACAGCGGTCCCGCCCAGCCCACCACGGAACAGTTCGTCGAGGTCCAGGAGAGCCAGGAGTTCGGCGAACTCCGCCGCACCTACCGATCCTTCGCCTTCCCCCTGACGATCGCCTTCATCGCCTGGTACCTGCTCTACGTGCTGCTCTCCAACTACGCGGGCGGCTTCATGGGCACCAAGCTCTTCGGCAACGTCAACGTGGCCCTGGTCCTCGGCCTCGGCCAGTTCGCCACCACGTTCCTCATCGCCTGGCTCTACTCGCGGCACGCCGCCGCCAAGCTCGACCCGAAGGCCGAGGCCATCAAGTCCCGCCTGGAATCGGGCCTGGAATCCCGTACGGAGGCCGACGCATGAGCCACCCGGCACCCGCTTCGCACGCCGTGCTCGCCGCCGCCTCCACCGAGCACCGGCCCCTGATCATCACCCTGTTCGCGGTGTTCGTCGCCGCGACCCTCGGCATCACCGTGTGGGCCGGCCGGCAGACCAGGAGCGCCTCCGACTTCTACGCGGGCGGACGGCAGTTCACCGCCTTCCAGAACGGCCTCGCCGTCTCCGGCGACTACATGTCCGCCGCCTCCTTCCTCGGCATCGCGGGCGCCATCGCCCTCTTCGGCTACGACGGCTTCCTGTACTCGATCGGCTTCCTCGTCGCCTGGCTGGTCGCACTGCTGCTCGTCGCCGAGCCGCTGCGCAACTCCGGCCGCTACACGATGGGAGACGTCCTCGCGTACCGGATGCGGCAGCGCCCCGTCCGCACCGCCGCCGGCACCTCCACCATCGTCGTGTCGATCTTCTACCTGCTCGCCCAGATGGCCGGCGCCGGCGTCCTGGTCTCGCTGCTCCTCGGCATCACCAGCGACGCCGGCAAGATCCTCATCGTGGCCCTGGTCGGCGTGCTCATGATCGTGTACGTGACCATCGGCGGCATGAAGGGCACCACCTGGGTCCAGATGGTCAAGGCGGTGCTCCTCATCGCGGGCGCGCTGCTCATGACCTTCCTGGTGCTGCTCAAGTTCCACTTCGACGTCTCCGACCTGCTCGGCACCGCGGCGGAGCAGAGCGGCAAGGGCTCGGCGTTCCTGGAGCCCGGCCTCAAGTACGGTGCCAGCGGCACCTCCAAGCTGGACTTCATCTCGCTCGGCATCGCGCTGGTGCTCGGCACGGCGGGCCTGCCGCACATCCTGATCCGCTTCTACACGGTGCCGACCGCCAAGGCCGCCCGGAAGTCGGTGAACTGGGCGATCGGCATCATCGGCGCCTTCTACCTGATGACGATCGCGCTCGGCTTCGGCGCCGCCGCCCTGGTCGGCCCGGCCGCGATCAAGGCCCAGAACCCGGCGGGCAACACCGCCGCCCCGCAGCTCGCCGAGTACCTCGGCGGCGGAGTCGGCACCACCGGCGGCGCGGTCCTGCTCGCCGTCATCTCGGCGGTCGCCTTCGCCACCATCCTCGCCGTCGTCGCGGGCCTGACCCTCGCCTCGTCGTCCTCCTTCGCGCACGACATCTACGCCAACGTCATCCGCAAGGGGAAGGCGACGGAGCAGGAGGAGATGCGGGCCGCCCGCTGGGCCACCGTGCTCATCGGCGCCGTCGCGATCGTCCTCGGAGCCTTCGCCCGCGACATGAACGTGGCCGGACTCGTCGCGCTCGCCTTCGCGGTCGCCGCCTCCGCCAACCTCCCGACGATCCTCTACAGCCTCTTCTGGAAGCGCTTCACGACCACCGGCGCCCTGTGGTCGATCTACGGCGGCCTGGCGAGCTCCGTGATCCTCGTGCTGTTCTCGCCGGTCGTCTCCGGCAACCCGAAGACGTCGATGTTCAAGGGCGTCGACTTCCACTGGTTCCCGCTGGAGAACCCCGGCCTGATCTCCATCCCGCTCGGCTTCCTGCTCGGCTGGCTCGGCACCGTGCTCTCCAAGGAGGAACCGGACCGCGGCAAGTACGCGGAACTCGAGGTCAAGTCCCTCACGGGCACCGGAGCGCACTGAGCCGTACACGCTCCGCTGCGCACCACCGGCCGCGTCGTAGGGTCCTACGACGCGGCCGGCCCTGTCCTTATGGCAAACAGCCCCTGCCCGATGTCCGAGCGGTCACGTAGGCTCGGGATCAAGCGAACCGGAAGAACCCGGACCGGAAGAGTCCGGGCCGGAGACCGGCGGACCGGAAGAAGGGGAGGGGCCCAGTGCTCATCGACACGTTCGGACGCGTCGCCACCGACCTGCGCGTCTCCCTGACCGACCGGTGCAACCTGCGCTGCACCTACTGCATGCCGGAAGAGGGCCTGCAGTGGCTGGCCAAGCCCGATCTGCTCACCGACGACGAGATCGTCCGGCTCGTCCGCATCGCCGTCACCGACCTCGGCGTCACCGAGGTCCGCTTCACCGGCGGCGAGCCGCTGCTCCGCCCCGGCCTCGTCGGCATCGTCGAGCGCTGCGCCGCCCTGGAGCCCCGCCCCAAGCTGTCCCTGACCACCAACGGCATCGGGCTGAAGCGCACCGCGACCGCCCTCAAGGCCGCCGGCCTCGACCGGGTCAACGTCTCGCTCGACACCCTGCGGCCCGAGGTCTTCAAGACCCTCACCCGCCGCGACCGCCACCACGACGTCCTCGACGGCATGGCCGCGGCCCGCGAGGCGGGCCTCACCCCGGTCAAGGTCAACGCCGTGCTGATGCCCGGGCTCAACGAGGACGAGGCCCCCGAGCTGCTCGCCTGGGCCGTGGAGCACGAGTACGAGCTCCGGTTCATCGAGCAGATGCCGCTGGACGCCCAGCACGGCTGGAAGCGCGACGGCATGATCACCGCCGGGGACATCCTGGAGTCGCTGCGCACCCGCTTCACGCTCACCCCCGAGGGCGCCGACGAGCGCGGCTCCGCCCCCGCCGAGCGCTGGGTCGTCGACGGCGGCCCGCACACCGTCGGCGTCATCGCCTCCGTCACCCGCCCCTTCTGCCGGGCCTGCGACCGCACCCGGCTCACCGCCGACGGCCAGGTGCGGACCTGTCTGTTCGCCACGGAGGAGACGGACCTGCGCGCCGCGCTGCGCTCGGACGCGCCGGACGCGGTCATCGCGGAGATCTGGCGCAAGGCGATGTGGGGCAAGAAGGCCGGTTCCGGCCTGGACGACCCGGGCTTCGCGCAGCCCGAGCGTCCGATGTCAGCGATCGGCGGCTGAGTCCCACTCGGCGAGCGGGACGACGTCCTTCAGGAAGCCCCGTACCCCGAGGAACTGGGAGAGGTGCTCGCGGTGCTCCTCGCACGCGAGCCACGTCTTGCGCCGCTCCGGCGTGTGCAGCTTGGGGTTGTTCCAGGCGAGAACCCAGACGGCGTCGGCCCGGCATCCCTTCGCGGAACAGATCGGCTTGTCTTCACTCACTGGACCCAGGATCACCTGATCATTGTCCAGCAAGGGCGATGCCGAGCAGCCACGGGGGGAGCTGCCCGGCATCGGTCCGTCGCTCCGACGGGGGATGCGGAGCGCGTAGGCAGTATGTCACGGCGCATGGGGTGCGGTGCACCGGAACTTCATGATTGATCTGAGCTTTTCTTGAGCTGTGCGCTCATCGGGTGTCACTGAGCGTGAGGGCTCTGGCCGTCCCGCCGTTCCGCTCCGGCTTCCGCCCGCGCCCGTACGAAGGACTCGCCCGGTTCCAGCGCCTCGCGCACCGGCCCGGCGACGAAGGTAGAGGGGAGCGACGGCGTGTTCTCCCGGCCCGCGTTGGCGATCACCACGGCAATGTAGGGGAGCACCGCGCCGAGCACCAGGGCCACGATGGCCACCGGCCGTTCCACGTTCCACAGCGCGGCGGCGAGGATCACGGACACCGTCCGGATCGACATCGACACGACGTAGCGGCGCTGCCGGCCGCGGACGTCCTCGGCGAGGCCCTGCCGGGCGCCGGTGATCCGGAAGACCTCGGTCCCGCCATGCTTCCGCATCACATTCCACCGCCCGAGTGCCGTGCCGGACCCTCCCCGGTCCGGACCTGCTTCCACGGTACGCCCGCCACGTCGGCCGGACGAGACCGGGGCACGCGCGGCGGAACACAGGGCGGCACGCGTGGTGGCACGTATGGCGTCGTCCGGCATGCGCCGTCCGGCCGACCGGCCGAGACTGGGCACACATGCGCACGCGAGGGCGCGCGAGGAGGCGATGATGGGCTGGTTGTGGGCGATCATTGTGGGCCTGGTCCTGGGCCTGATCGCGAAGGCGATCCTGCCGGGCAAACAGCAGATCCCGATCTGGCTGACGATCATCTTCGGCATGCTGGGCAGCGTGCTCGGCAACGCCGTCGCGACCTGGATCGGGGTCAACGACACCAAGGGCATCGACTGGACCCGCCATCTGCTGCAGCTCATCGGCGCGGTCGCCGTGGTCGGTCTCGGGGACATGCTGTGGGTCTCGGTCAAGGGCAACAGACAGCGCGCCTGACGCCGGCAGGAACGGGAGGAGGCCCGGGACATCGGTCCCGGGCCTCCTCGTGCACCCGTACGGTACGGGCTCAGCCCTGCGGTACGTACTCGATCGCCGCCAGGTTCTTCTTGCCCCGGCGCAGCACCAGCCAGCGCCCGTCAAGGAGATCGTCCGCCGACACCTCGGCGTCCTCGGCCGTCACCTTCGCGTTGTTGACGTAGGCGCCGCCCTCCTTCACCGTGCGGCGGGCCGCCGACTTGCTCGGCACCAGACCGACCTCGGCGAACAGGTCCACGACCAGGCCGAGCTCCGAGACCCGCGCGTGCGGCAGCTCGGAGAGCGCCGCGGCCAGCGTCGCCCCGTCGAGCTCGGTCAGCTCGCCCTGACCGAACAGCGCCTTGGAGGCGTCGATCACGGCCTGGCACTGGTCGGCGCCGTGCACCAGGGTGGTGAGCTCCTCGGCGAGCGCGCGCTGGGCCGCGCGGGCCTGCGGCCGCTCGGCGGTGAGCGCCTCCAGCTCCTCCAGCTCCTCGCGGGACTTGAAAGAGAGGATCCGCATGTACGTGGAGATGTCGCGGTCGTCCACGTTCAGCCAGAACTGGTAGAACGCGTACGGCGTGGTCATCTCCGGGTCCAGCCAGACGGCGCCGCTCTCGGTCTTGCCGAACTTGGTGCCGTCGGCCTTCACCATCAGCGGGGTCGCGAGCGCGTGGACCTCGGCGCCCGGCTCCAGCTTGTGGATCAGGTCGAGGCCGGCCACCAGGTTGCCCCACTGGTCGGAGCCGCCCTGCTGCAGCGTGCAGCCGTAGCGCCGGTACAGCTCCAGGAAGTCCATGCCCTGGAGCAGCTGGTAGCTGAACTCGGTGTAGCTGATGCCCTGCTCGGACTCCAGGCGCCGGGCGACGGAGTCCTTGGTCAGCATCTTGTTGACCCGGAAGTGCTTGCCGATGTCCCGCAGGAACTCGATCGCCGACAGGCCGGCGGTCCAGTCCAGGTTGTTCACCATGACCGCGGCGTTCTCGCCCTCGAAGGACAGGAACGGCTCGATCTGCGAACGCAGCCGGTTCACCCAGTTCGCGACCGTCTCGGGGTCGTTCAGGGTGCGCTCGGCCGTCGGCCGCGGGTCGCCGATCTGGCCGGTGGCCCCGCCGACCAGCGCCAGCGGCCGGTGCCCGGCCTGCTGGAGCCGGCGGACGGTGAGCACCTGGACCAGGTGGCCGACGTGGAGACTGGCCGCGGTCGGGTCGAAACCGCAATAGAACGTGACGGGACCGTCCGCGAGCGCCTTGCGCAGGGCGTCTTCGTCGGTGGACTGGGCGAAGAGCCCGCGCCACTTCAGCTCGTCGACGATGTCGGTCACGTCGTCCGTCTCCTCGGGGTGGTCATCGTGATGGTCACGGATGTAACCCGGCCAGTCTAGGTGGTGTCCGGGTCGGGTCCGGGCCGTTACCGGCCCGGTCTCACGGCTCGGAACGGCTCAGACGCCCTTGCTGACCGAGCTCATGTTGAAGTCCGGCACCCGCAGGGCGGGCATCGCGGCCCGGGTGAACCAGTCGCTCCACTCGCGCGGCAGCGTCTTCTCCGTCCGGCCCGCCTCGGTGGCCCGCGACAGCAGGTCGACCGGCGACTCGTTGAACCGGAAGTTGTTCACCTCGCCGACCACCTCGCCGTTCTCCACCAGGTAGACGCCGTCCCGGGTGAGGCCGGTGAGCAGCAGCGTCGCCGGGTCGACCTCGCGGATGTACCAGAGGCAGGTCAGCAGCAGACCGCGCTCGGTGGCGGCCACCATCTCCTCCAGGGACTTCTCGCCACCGCCGTCCAGGACCAGGTTCCCGGCCCCCGGCGCCACGGGCAGGTGAGTGAGTCCCGCGGTGTGCCGGGTGGTGATCAGGTGGGCGAGCTTGCCGTCCCGCACCCAGTCCACCGGCGCGATCGGCAGGCCGTTGTCGAAGACGGAGGAGTCGTCGCCGGAGGCGTGCGCGAGCACGAAGGGCGCGGACTCCAGGCCCGGCTCGTTCGGGTCGCTGCGCAGGGTCAGCGGCAGCGGCGAGAGCGTCTCGCCGACGCGGGTGCCGCCGCCCGGCTTGGAGAAGACCGTGCGGCCCTCCGCCGCGTCCCGGGCCGCCGAGGACCACAGCTGGTAGATCATCAGGTCGGCCACGGCGGTCGGCGGCAGCAGCGTCTCGTACCGCCCGGCCGGCAGCTCGATCCTCCGCTCCGCCCAGCCGAGCCGGGTGGCGAGCTCGGCGTCGAGCGCCGCCGGGTCGACGTCCTTGAAGTCCCGCGTGGAGCGCCCGGCCCACGCCGAGCGGGTGCGGTCCGGCGACTTGGCGTTGAGCTCCAGGGTGCCGTTCGGCTGGTCGTGCCGCAGCCGCAGCCCGGTCGACGTGCCGAGGTAGCTGGAGGTCAGCTCGTGGTTGGCGAAGCCGTACAGCTCGCGGCCGCCCGCCCGGGCCCGGGCGAAGGCCTCGCCGAGCGCCGGAGCGAAGGCGTCGAAGACGGCGGAGGAGGTCTCGGCCGGGGCGTCGGTGAAGTCGGGCGACGCGGCCACCCCCTCGACCAGCGGCTGGGCGTCCTCGGCCGGACCCGCCGTCCGCGCCGCCTCCTCGGCGGCCCGCACCAGCGGCTCCAGGTCCTCGGCGGTGACCGCCGAGCGCGACACGACCCCGGAGGCGGTGCCCTGGGCGCCGTCGACGGTGGCGATGACGGTGAGGGTACGGCCCCGGGTGACGCCGTTGGTGGTCAGCGCGTTGCCGGCCCAGCGCAGATTGGCGGAGGACTGCTCGTCGGCGATGACGACGCACCCGTCGGCGCGGGACAGCTCCAGGGCTCGCTCGACGATCTCGTACGGCTTGCTGACGCGGCTCATCGACCGGCCTCCTGCGTGGTGTTAAGGATGTTGACACCCCGGAACAGGGCGGACGGGCAGCCGTGCGACACCGCGGCGACCTGGCCCGGCTGGGCCTTGCCGCAGTTGAACGCGCCGCCGAGGACGTACGTCTGCGGGCCGCCGACCTGCTCCATGGAGCCCCAGAAGTCGGTGGTCGTCGCCTGGTACGCGACGTCCCGCAGCTGGCCGGCGAGCCGGCCGTTCTCGATGCGGAAGAAGCGCTGGCCGGTGAACTGGAAGTTGTAGCGCTGCATGTCGATCGACCAGGACCGGTCGCCGACCACGTAGATGCCCCGCTCCACGCCGCCGATCAGGTCCTCCGTGGACAGCCCGCCCGGGTCCGGCTGCAGCGACACGTTCGCCATCCGCTGCACCGGCACATGGGCGGGGGAGTCGGCGTAGGCGCAGCCGTTGGAGCGGCCGAGGCCGGTCAGCTTCGCGATCCGGCGGTCCAGCTGGTAGCCGACGAGCGTGCCGTCCTTCACCAGGTCCCAGCTCTGCCCCTCGACGCCCTCGTCGTCGTACCCGATGGTCGCGAGGCCGTGCTCGGCGGTCCGGTCACCCGTCACGTTCATGATCGAGGAGCCGTACGCCAGCTTGCCCAGCTGGTCGAAGGTGGCGAAGGAGGTACCCGCGTACGCCGCCTCGTAGCCGAGCGCCCGGTCCAGCTCGGTGGCGTGGCCGATCGACTCGTGGATGGTCAGCCACAGGTTGGACGGGTCGACCACCAGGTCGTAGCGGCCGGCCTCGACACTCGGCGCCCGCATCTTCTCGGCGAGCAGCGCCGGGATCTCGTCGAGCTCCTTGTCCCAGTCCCAGCCGGTCCCGGTCAGGTACTCCCAGCCCCGCCCGACCGGCGGCGCGAGCGTCCGCATCGAGTCGAACTCGCCGGTCGTCTCGTCCACGGCCACCGCGGTGAGCTGCGGGTGCAGCCGGACCCGCTGCTGGGTGGTGACGGTGCCGGCCGTGTCCGCGTAGAACTTGTTCTCGAAGACGGTCATCAGCGAGGCGTCGACGTGCGCCACGCCGTCCGCCCGCAGCAGCCGCGCGCTCCAGTCGGCGAGCAGCCCGCTCTTCTCCTCACCCGAGACCGTGAACGGATCGATCTCGTACGAGGACACCCACACCTTGTCGGCGTGCACCGGCTCGTCGGCCAGCTCCACGCGCTCGTCCGAGCCCGCCGCGGCGATCACCTTCGCCGACAGCCTGGCCATGGCCACCGCCTGCGAGGCCACCCGCGCGGCCCCGTCCATGGTCAGGTCCACCCCGGACGCGAACCCCCAGGCCCCGCCGTGCACGACCCGCACCGCGTAGCCCAGGTCCGTGGTGTCCGAGGAGCCCGCGGGCTTGGCGTCCCGCAGCCGCCAGGTGGCACTGCGCACCCGCTCCAGGCGGAAGTCGGCATGATCGGCGCCGAGCGCCCGCGCCCGCGCGAGGGCGGCGTCGGCGAGCGCCCGCAACGGAAGCTGGGTGAAGGCTTCGTCGAGGGAGTGCGTCCCAGATTGCACAGCTGTCTCCTGTCGTGTGAGACCGGTCGCCCCCGATCATGTCGCGCTTTCGGCTGGGATGCCCAGAGGTTTCTGTAGGGATCCGACAGTGCCGTCCGTACGCCACTGTCAGGCCCCGATTCTCCGTATCGCGGAAGGGACCGATAGGTTTTCGGCATACCAGACCGCTATCGAAAGGGTGATCCGTTGAGCCGCTCGGTTCTCGTCACCGGAGGCAACCGGGGCATCGGCCTCGCCATCGCCCGCGCGTTCGCCGAGGCCGGCGACAAGGTCGCGATCACGTACCGCTCGGGCGACCCGGCGGAGCTCGAGAAGGCCGGGTTCCTGGCCGTCAAGTGCGACATCACCGACTCCGAGCAGGTGGAGCAGGCGTACAAGGAGATCGAGGAGAAGCACGGTCCGGTCGAGGTCCTCGTGGCCAACGCCGGCGTGACGAAGGACCAGCTCCTCATGCGCATGTCCGAGGACGACTTCACGTCCGTCCTCGACACCAACCTCACCGGCACCTTCCGGGTCGTGAAGCGCGCCAACCGCGGCATGCTGCGCGCCAAGAAGGGCCGTGTCGTGCTGATCTCCTCGGTCGTCGGTCTGCTCGGCTCGGCGGGTCAGGCGAACTACGCCGCCTCGAAGGCCGGACTGGTCGGTTTCGCGCGCTCGCTGGCCCGGGAGCTCGGCTCGCGCAACATCACCTTCAACGTCGTCGCGCCCGGTTTCGTCGACACCGACATGACCGCCGTCCTCACGGACGAGCAGCGCGCCGGCATCGTGTCCCAGGTTCCGCTGGGCCGCTACGCGCAGCCCGAGGAGATCGCCGCCACCGTGCGCTTCCTCGCCTCGGACGACGCGTCGTACATCACTGGAGCCGTCATCCCGGTTGACGGCGGATTGGGCATGGGTCACTGATCACATGAGCGGAATTCTCGAGGGCAAGCGCATCCTGATCACGGGTGTGCTGATGGAGTCCTCCATCGCCTTCCACGCCGCGAAGCTGGCCCAGGAGCAGGGCGCGGAGATCATCCTCACCGCCTGGCCGCGGCCGACGCTGACCGAGCGCATCGCCAAGAAGCTGCCCCACCCGGACAAGGTCAAGGTCCTGGAGCTCGACGTCTCCAACGACGAGCACCTCGCCCGCCTGGAGGGCCAGGTCCGCGAGCACCTGGGCGACCGCCTCGACGGCGTCGTCCACTCCATCGGCTTCGCGCCGCAGGACGCGCTCGGCGGCAACTTCCTGAACACGCCGTTCGAGTCGGTCGCCACCGCCATGCACGTCTCGGCCTTCTCCCTGAAGTCCCTGACGATGGCGCTGCTGCCGCTGATGACCGAGGGCGGCTCCGTCGTCGGCCTCACCTTCGACGCGCAGTTCGCGTGGCCGCAGTACGACTGGATGGGCCCGGCCAAGGCCGCTCTGGAGGCCACCAGCCGCTACATGGCGCGTGACCTGGGCAAGCAGAACATCCGCTGCAACCTGGTCTCGGCCGGCCCGCTCGGCTCCATGGCCGCGAAGTCCATCCCGGGCTTCTCCGAGCTGGCGAGCGTCTGGGACACCCGCTCCCCGCTGGCCTGGGACCTGACCGACCCGGAGCCGGCCGGCCGCGGCATCGTCGCGCTGCTGTCCGACTGGTTCCCGAAGACGACGGGCGAGATCGTCCACGTCGACGGCGGTCTGCACGCGATCGGCGCCTGACCTCAGGCGATACGAGGGGCCGGGTGCCCGCCGGGAAGGCGGGCGCCCGGCCCCTCGTCGTCTCCCGAGTCGAAAAGTCGGGCGAGTCCCCGCAGACTGGACCAGAGCGTGACGTTCCGGCTACTGCGTGGGGAGGAGGTGCGGACATGCGTGCGCTGCATCGCGGGGCCGCCGCACTCGCCACGGCCGCCGCCCTCGTCACCGGGATCGCCGTCGCGGCCGAGGTGCGCGCCGCGCCCGCTCCGGTGGCCCCCGCGGACCGGACCCCCGCCGCCGCACGGCAGGACTCCGAGGACTTCGGCGCCTCCTGCCGCACCCTGGTCCAGGGCTCCGTCGTCACCGCCCACTGCCGCAACCCCTTCCCCCGCACCGACCACGTCCGCCTCCATGTGGAGTGCGCCCGCTGGTGGGACGTGGACACCGACAGCGCCCCCGTCGCCGTCGACCCCGCCGACTACGCCCAGGTCACCGGCCGCTGCTGGAAAGAGGTCCGTTCGGCCTGGATCACCCACGAACCGCCGGCCCAGGGCTCCTGAGGGGCGGGAGCCGGGGTTCCGGGCTCCAGGGGGCTCAGGACTCCCGGGGCTCCGCGCTGCGCAGGCACATGAAGGGGTAGCCGGCCGCCTCCGTGGCCGCCCGCTCGGCGTCGCCCTCGCGGATCGCCTCGACCAGCCGCGCGTGGTCCATGTGGTTCTCCGGCCGCAGCTCCCGGCCCACGTCCTCGCGCAGCCAGGCGCGCAGTACGTGCCCGAGGTCGGCGTAGAGCTCGGTCAGCACGTCGTTGTGCGAGGCGACCACCACCGCGTGGTGGAAGGCCGCGTCCGCCGTCACGAACTCCTCCGCGTCGCCCGACCGCCACGCCTCCTCGCGCCGGGCGAGCAGCGCGTCGATCTGCTTCAGGTCCCGGTCGGTGCGCCGCCGGGCGGCGAGGCGGGCGGCCGAGGACTCCAGGGTGGCGCGCAGTTCCGCCACGTGGCGCGGGTCGGAGTCCGCGAACCGGCGGTGCATCACCCCGGCCAGCTCGCTCGTCGCGACGACGTACGTGCCGGAGCCCTGCCGGATGTCGAGCAGCCCGTTGTGGGCGAGCGCCCGGACCGCCTCACGGACGGTGTTACGGGCCACCCCGAGCTGCTCGACCAGCTCGGGCTCCGTCGGGATGCGCGTGCCCACCGGCCACTCGCCCGAGGTGATCTGGTTCCGCAGCTGGGTGATCACCTGGTCGGAGAGACCGCTGCGACGGGGCTGGCCGAGCGCCATGGCCGCACCTTCCATTTTTGTTCGAGATTGGACAACCAATCATCCCATGATTCTATGATGACCCACATGCCTGACGAGCCCCAGACACTCGACCCCACCACCAGGAAGCAGACCGGAAGCAAGCAGACCGGAGCCGCCACGGGCGCCGATTCTCGCGCACCCGCCGCACCCGGAACCGCGCCCGCCCGCTGGGTCGGCCGGCTCGTCGTCGTCGGACTCGTCCTCGCCGCGCTCAACCTGCGCCCGGCGATCACCAGCCTCGGCGCCCTCCTCGAAGAGGTCAGCGACGACCTCCACATGAGCGGCAGCGTCGCCGGCGTCCTCACCTCCGTACCGCCGCTCTGCTTCGCCGTCTTCGGCATCGCCGCCCCGCGCCTCGCCCGCCGCTTCGGCCCCGCCGCCGTCGTCTGCGCCGGCATGGCCGCGATCCTCGCCGGCCTGGCCCTGCGCCCCTTCGCGGGCGGCACCGCGACCTTCCTCGCCGCGAGCGCCCTCGCCCTCATGGGCATCGCGCTCAGCAACGTCCTGATGCCGGTCATCGTCAAGACGTACTTCCCGGACCGCATCGGCAGCATGACCGGCCTCTACTCCATGGCCCTCGCCCTGGGCACCTCCCTGGCCGCCGCCGCGACCGTGCCCATGACCGAGGCCCTCGGCGGCGGTTGGCGGCTCGGCCTCGGCGTCTGGGCGGTCGTCGCCGCCCTCGCCGTCCTCCCGTGGCTCCCGCTGGTCCGCGGCCGCGCCGCCACCGTCCCGGCCGCAGCCGACGGGGGAGCGGCGCCGGCCTCCCGGGCGCCGTCCGCCACGGCCGCCGCCGAGGCCCCGGCCGCGCCGCGCATCACCCGCAGCCGCACCGCCTGGACGCTCGCCGTCTACTTCGGCCTCCAGGCCACCGGCGCGTACATCACCATGGGCTGGATGCCGCAGATCTTCCGTGACGCCGGCGTCCCCGCCTCCACCGCGGGCGTGCTCCTCGCCGTCACCATGGTCATGGGCGTGCCGCTCGCCTTCGTCATCCCCGGCCTCGCGACCCGGATGCGCCACCAGGGCCCCATCGTCGTGGGCCTCGGCCTGTGCGGCCTCGCCGGCTACACCGGCCTCTACCTGGCCCCGGCCGGCGGTGCCTGGGTCTGGGCCCTGCTCCTCGGCATATCCAACTGCTCCTTCCCGCTCGCCCTCACCATGATCGGCATGCGCTCGCGCACCGGCGCCGGCGTCGTGAAGCTCTCCGCCTTCGCCCAGAGCGTCGGCTACCTCATCTCCATCCCCGGCCCGCTCCTCGTCGGCGTCCTCTACCAGCACAGCGGCGGCTGGGGCCTGCCCGTCATGCTGATGGGCGGCCTGATGATCCCGCAGATGATCGTCGGCACTCTCGCCGGGCGGGACCGGACGGTCGAGGACGAATGCTGAGATGCGAGACTGGCCCCATGCCCGTACTTGAACCGAATCCCCCCAACGGTCAGAAGAAGCTGCTCGTCGTGCTCGGCGCGATGCTCGTCATCACGGCCGTGATCGCCGTCATCGCCTCCTTCGCCTCGCCGTCCTAGCCGGGGTGGGGGTAACCCCCCATCCCCTAGGGGGCGGGTCTCAGGGTCAAGTGGGTGGAACACCTGATGGGCCGGAGCCCCGGCGCTCCGTAGGTTGGAGACATCGCACAGATCCCGACCACGGAGGCGGCCATGACGGCGCGAACCCACACCGGAGTCCGGCCCGTTCGGAGCCTGCCGGGCAGCGTCGACACCCGGCTGCCCTGGTGGACGCTCGCCCTGTCCGCGGTCGCGTTCGTCGGCCTGTTCCTGCTGATAGCGGGGCCGGGCGAGGCGCCGGGGACGGCGGGCGACCCCGGGGTGGGGCGCATTCTGGAACAGATCCAGCAAACCCTGTCTCTCTGAGTCGAGCCGGTCCGATTCGTGCGAAGCTGAGGACCATGAGCGTCGACACACCCCGCAGGATCGTGCTGCTCCGCCACGCCAAGGCCGACTGGCCCCAGGTCCCCGACCACGATCGCCCGCTCGCCGACCGCGGCCGCAAGGACGCCCCCGTCGCCGGCCGCAAGCTCGCCGACACCGGCATCGAATTCGACCTGGCCCTCTGCTCCACCGCGGTGCGCACCCGCGAGACCTGGAAGCTCGCCGTCCAGGAGATGCCCCACCGCCCCAGGACCGTGTACGAGGAGCGGATCTACGAGGCGTCGCTCGGCGAGCTCATCGCCGTGATCAACGAGACGCCCGACGACGTCACCGACCTCCTGCTCGTCGGCCACAATCCCGGGATGCACGCGCTCGCCGACGCCCTCTCGGGCACCTCCGAGGGCGACGCCATGGCCCGGATGAACCGCAGCGGCTTCCCGACCGCCGCCTTCGCGGTGGTGGCCTTCGACGGCTCCTGGAAGAACGTCGAGCACGGCATGGACGGCACCCTGGTCGACTACTGGGCCCCGCACGACTGAGCGGTGGCGGTACTCCCGTGCGGGAAGGGGCCCGGCCGTCGCACGACAGCCGGGCCCCTTCCCGCACCGGCACGTACCGCCGGGTTCACGTGCCGGGTTCCCGTACGGACACGTCCCCTCGGGTCACTGGCGCGCACCGCACGTAGCGGAGCGCGTACGGCACTCAGTGCAGCAGCTCGCCCGTGCCGCCGTCGGCCGCCTCGACCTCCTCGCGGGTGATGCCGAGCAGATAGAGCACCGTGTCCAGGAACGGCACGTTCACCGCCGTGTCCGCCGCCCGGCGCACCACCGGCTTGGCGTTGAACGCCACGCCGAGGCCCGCCGCGTTCAGCATGTCCAGGTCGTTGGCGCCGTCGCCGATCGCGACCGTCTGCGCCAGCGGCACCCCGGCCTCCTCGGCGAAGCGGCGCAGCAGTCGCGCCTTGCCCGCCCGGTCCACGATCATCCCGGTGACCCGGCCGGTCAGCTTCCCGTCCTCGATCTCCAGGGTGTTGGCCTGGGCGAAGTCGAGCCCCAGCTTCTCCTTGAGGTCGTCGGTGACCTGCGTGAAGCCGCCGGAGACCACACCCACCTGGTAGCCGAGCCGCTTGAGCGTACGGATCAGGGTCCGCGCCCCGGGCGTGAGCCGCACCTCGGCGCGGACCTTGTCCACCACCGACGCGTCCAGGCCCGCGAGCAGCGCCACCCGCGCGTGCAGCGACTGCTCGAAGTCCAGCTCGCCGCGCATCGCCGCCGCCGTCACCTCGGCGACCTTGTCCTCGCAGCCGGCGTGGGCCGCGAACAGCTCGATGACCTCGTCCTGGATGAGCGTCGAGTCGACGTCCATCACGACGAGCCGCTGGGCCCGGCGGTGCAGCCCGGCGGAGACCACGGCGACGTCGACGCCGACCGCGTGCGCCTCGGTGGCGAGCGCGGTGCGCAGCGGCTCCGTCTCGCAGCCGGAGACGGCGAACTCGACGGCCGTCACCGGGTACTTGGCGAGCCGGAAGATGCGGTCGATGTTGCCGCCGGCCTCGGCGATCCTGGCCGCTATGGCCGCCGTCTGCTCGGCGGTCAGCGGGTGCCCGAGCACGGTGACGTGCGAGCGGCCCTCGCCGCGCGGCCGGTTGTCGCCGGTGCCCGAGATGATCTCGGCCTGCAGCTTCATGGACTCGGCCCAGCTGTGCACGGTCGCCCGCAGCTCGCCCTGGGTGGCGACGGTCGGCTCGGTGACGAGCGCGCACAGGACGAGCCGGCCGCGGGAGACGACCTGCTCGATGTCCACGACGTCGACGGAGTAGGCGGCGAGGGTGTCGAAGAGGCCGGCGGTGATCCCGGGACGGTCCTTCCCGAAGATCTTGACCAGGAGAGTGGGGACGTCCGCGTCGGGGACGCCGGGGACGTCGGGAACGTCTGAGGTCTGCGATGCGCTCATGGTGCTTCCACCGTATCGGGCACCGGGTGCCACCCGACCTCCCGTCCCGCCTGACGGACACCCGCGCGGCCGCAGAGTTGCCGTCGGACCGCACCCCGTGTTCGCCCCGGGACCGCCCGCCGCGCGCCCCGATCCGGGCCCCGCGCCCGCGTACGCAAGCTCTTCACGCTGCCCGACTTTCGGATCGGGGCCACGGCCTGAAATAGTTCCCACCGGATGTTCACCATCCCTGGGCTCCCGATGACGGGGGTGCATCGGGGGACAAGTAGTGGGGCATGGAGTGCCAGAACTCGTACTGGAATTGAATGGAAGGACCTGGACCCTCGATCCGTCCAGGTCGTACACCCTGGGCCGGGATCCTCAGGGTGACCTGGTGATCGACGACGCCAGGGTCTCGTGGCGACACGCCACCATCAGCTGGGGCGGCCGGAGTTGGGTCATCGAGGACCACGGCTCCACCAACGGCACGTTCGTGCAGGGCCAGCGGATCCACCAGGTGGAGATCGGCCCCGGCTCGGCCGTCCACCTCGGCAACGCCACCGACGGCCCGCGGCTCAACCTCGCCGCCGTCGGCGCACCGGCCCAGCCGCAGGCCCAGCAGGCCGCGCCGCAGGCCGTACCGCAGCAGCAGGCGCCGCACGCCGTGCAGCAGCCCGCGCACCTGCCCCACGGCCTGCACCAGGAGGTCACCCACCAGGGGCCGCCGCAGCAGCCCGGCTGGCAGCAGCAGGCCCCGCAGGCGGGCGGCCACCAGGTCCCGCCGCAGGTCCCGCACCAGCAGGCCGGTCACGGCGGGCCCCAGGGCGCGGCCCCGGTCCACGGCGACCGCAGCCCCACGACCTTCTACGAGATGACGCTCGGCCGCGTCATGCGCATCGGTCGTGCCCTCGAGAACGAGCTGGTCGTCTCCGACCTCCAGGTCTCGCGCAACCACGCCGAGTTCCACGCGACGCCCGACGGGCGCTTCGAGATCCGCGACCTCGGCTCGCACAACGGCACGTACGTCAACGGTCAGCCGATCCCGAAGGGCGGCACCGCCCTCCTCGGCCCGAACGACATCGTCGGCGTCGGCCACTCGACCTTCCGGATCGTCGGCAACCAGCTCGAGGAGTTCGTCGACACCGGTGACGTCTCCTTCTCGGCCCGTCACCTCACGGTGACCGTCGACGGCGGCAAGCAGATCCTCAAGGACGTCACCTTCGGCGTCCCGGAGAAGTCGCTCATCGGCGTCATCGGCCCCTCCGGCTCCGGCAAGTCGACCCTCCTCAAGGCGCTCACCGGCTACCGGCCCGCCGACCAGGGCGACGTCCTCTACGACAACCGCAGCCTCTACAAGCAGTTCGCCGAGCTGCGCCAGCGCATCGGTCTGGTCCCGCAGGACGACATCCTGCACAAGGAGCTGACCGTCCAGAAGGCGCTCAAGTACGCCGCCAAGCTCCGCTTCCCCGCGGACACCAGCGAGCAGGAGCGCGCCGAGCGCGTCGGCGAGGTGCTGCGCGAGCTCAAGCTCGACATCCACAAGGAGAAGAAGGTCACCTCCCTCTCCGGCGGCCAGCGCAAGCGCGTCTCGGTCGCCCTGGAGCTGCTGACCAAGCCCTCCCTGATCTTCCTGGACGAGCCGACCTCCGGTCTCGACCCGGGCATGGACCGCGATGTCATGCAGCTGCTGCGCGGCCTCGCCGACGACGGCCGCACGGTCCTCGTCGTCACCCACTCGGTGGCCGAGCTCGCCCTGTGCGACAAGCTGCTCGTGATGGCGCCCGGCGGCTCGGTGGCGTACTTCGGCCCGCCGGAGGAGGCGCTGAACTTCTTCGGCTACTCCACCTGGGCCGACGTCTTCTCCGCCTTCGAGAACTACCGCGACTACGACTGGGCGGGCCGCTGGAAGGGCTCGCAGCACTACCAGATGTACGCCGCGGAGATCGACGCCGTCGCCGCGCAGCCGGTGCAGATGCCGCACCAGGCCCAGCAGGCGATGACGAAGCCGCCCAAGCCGCAGGGCTGGGGCTCGCAGCTGTGGACCCTGATCCGCCGCTACGTGTCGGTGATCGCCTCCGACCGGGGCTTCCTGGCCCTGATGGTGATCCTGCCGGCCGTGCTCGGCGGCGTGTCCGTGGTCATCCCCGCCAAGTTCGGCCTGGCCCCGCCCGAGCTGCCGTCCCGGTTCAACGGAGCCGCCGGCACGATCATGCTGATCCTCACGGTCGGCATGTGCTTCTCCGGCGCCGCCAACTCGGTCCGTGAGCTGATCAAGGAACGGGTCATCTACGAACGGGAACGCGCCACCGGCCTGTCCCGCTCGGCGTACCTGATGTCCAAGGTGATCGTCCTCGGCCTGATCACCGCCTTCCAGGGCGTGATCATCTGCGGCATCGGCTTCACGCCGCGCAAGATGCCCACCGAGGGCCTGGTCCTGCCGCCGGCCGTCGAGATGTGCCTGGTGATCATCGCGCTCGGCCTCACCTCGATGATGGTGGGCCTGGTCATCTCCGCGCTGGTGAAGACCGCCGAGAAGACCATGCCGCTGCTGGTCATGTTCGCGATCGTCCAGGTCGTGTTCACCGGCGTCCTGTTCCAGGTGTACAGCTCGCCGGGCCTGGAGCAGTTCGCCTGGCTCATGCCGTCCCGATGGGGCATCGCCGGCGCCGCCACCACCCTGGACATGACGCACCTGATGGCGCCCTGGGACCCGAAGGACCCGACCAACCTGGACCCGCTGTGGGAGCACAGCGCCGGCCAGTGGGGCTTCAACATCACGGTGCTGCTGGTCATGACCGCCGTCCTCGGCGTCCTCGTGGCGCGGCTGCTGCGCCGCCACGAGCCCGAGGTCATGCGCAAGTGACGCCGCTGTAGAGACGCCCCGAAGGGCGGCACCCCGCACGGGGTGCCGCCCTTCGGCGTACGGAGAGAGGCTCAGTACGCGCTGTTGACGTTGTCGATCGAGCCGTAGCGGTCGGCCGCGTAGTTGCAGGCGGCGACGATGTTGGCGACCGGGTCGTACTGGTCGAACTTGGTACCGGCGATGTGGTACGTCTTGAAGGTCGGGTAGATGACCTGCAGCAGACCCTTGGACGGGACGCCGTTGATGGCGTTGATGTCCCAGTTGTTGATCGCGTACGGGTTGCCGCTGGACTCGCGCATCACGTTCCGGTAGATGCCGTTGTACGTGCCCGGAATGTTGTGCTTGTCCATGATGTACAGGGACTCGCGGATCCAGCCGTCGAGGTTGTTCGCGAAGACCGGCTTGCGGACCGTGGAACGGTTCGCGGCGGCCTTCTGCGCGGCGCGCTTCTTGGCGTCGGCCTCGGCCTTCTTCCTGGCCTCCGCCTTCCTCTTCGCCTCGGCGGCCTTGGCGGCGGCCTCGGCCTTGGCCTTGGCGGCCTTCGCCTTGGCGGCGGCAGCGGCCTTGGCGTCGGCCTCCTGCTTCGCCTTGAGGGCGAAGGTGGAGCTCTGCTGGTCGAGGCTGGCAGCGAGCGCCTTGGCCTGCGGGCTGTTGGCGTCGTAGGACCAGGCGACCTGCTGGGTGTTCGCGAGGGCCTGGGGCTCGGTCTCGATGGAGCCGTGGTTGCCCGGGACGAGGGTGAAGCCGAGCGCTGCGGCGCTCAGAGCGGCGACGCCGGCGATGGTGGCCTTGTGGGTCTTCTTCAGACCACGACTGTGGCCAGGGGTGTTCGCAGACATGCAGGAATACCTCTTCGAATCGCAGGGGGTCGCTCAGGCCGGGGGCGGCGCTGCGCCTCGCATCGGCGGCGACGGACGCAATTCTTAGCGGCAGCAAAATGCTGTGGCAAAGGTGTGACGTACGATCCCGGGTAGTGGATCAGGGGCCCCGCAGGAGTGCCCCCGGGCCGCTTCATGACCGGTTGGGGTGGCTTTAATCCGGCTTTTACGCGTCCACTAGGGGCATTCGTAAGTGACGTGCGTCCTATGCGCGGGCTCACATCGGCCACGTAACAGCCTTACCGGGCGTTGCGTGAGCAATGCGCACGGTGAGGTGTCGCCCCGGCCCCGGACCTAGGTCTCCGGACCCGGTCCGCCGCCGTCCGCGGACGGATACGGACTGTCACACCCCGCCGGTACGGTGAATCCCATGACCCACCGACCGAGCTCGGGCCTGGCCGCCGTGAGCAGCGCGCTCCTCGCGATGAACCGCCAGATGGAGGTCCGCGACGTCCTCAAGACGATCGTGGCCTCGGCCCGCGAGCTCCTCGACGCCGAGTACGCGGCGCTCGGCGTCCCCGACGACCACGGCGGTTTCGCCCAGTTCGTCGTCGACGGCATCAGTGACGACGTGTGGCGCGCCATCGGCCCGCTGCCCCGCCAGCACGGCATCCTCGCCGCCATGCTCCACAAGGCCGAGCCCGAGCGGCTCGCCGACGTCCGCAAGGACCCGCGCTTCGAGGGCTGGCCGACCGCCCACCCCGAGATGTCCGACTTCCTGGGCCTGCCCGTCCGCGACGGCGACGAGATCCTCGCCGCCCTCTTCCTCGCCAACAAGCGCTGCCCCAAGCCCGAGGGCAGCTGCGGCTTCACCGCCGAGGACGAGGAGCTGCTCACCCTCCTCGCCCAGCACGCCGCCATCGCCCTCACCAACGCGCGGCTGTACGAGCGCAGCCGCGAGCTGACCATCGCCGAGGAGCGCTCCCGCCTCGCACACGAGCTGCACGACGCCGTCAGCCAGAAGCTGTTCTCCCTGCGGCTCACCGCCCAGGCCGCCGCCGCCCTCGTCGACCGCGACCCCGCCCGCGCCAAGGGCGAGCTCCAGCAGGTCGCCGAGCTCGCCGCCGAGGCCGCCGACGAGCTGCGCGCCGCCGTCGTCGAGCTGCGCCCCGCCGCGCTCGACGAGGACGGCCTCGTCCATACCCTGCGCACCCAGATCCAGGTCCTCGACCGCGCCCACACCGCGCGTGTCACCTTCGAAGCCGCCGGGATACGGGCCCTGCCCGCCGCGCAGGAGGAGGCCCTGCTCCGCGTCGCCCAGGAGGCCCTGCACAACGCGCTGCGGCACTCCGGTGCCGGCCTGGTCACCGTCACCCTCGCCCGCAGCGGCCAGGGCGCGAGGCTCACCGTCACCGACGACGGCAAGGGCTTCGACCCCGCGACCGTCCGCAGCGCCGGCCGTCACCTCGGCCTGGTCTCCATGCGCGACCGGGCCGCCGGCGTCGGCGGCGGACTCAGCGTGACCTCGGCCCCGGGGCGCGGCACCACGATCGAGATGGAGGTCCCCGGTGGCTGACAAGACAATCCGCGTCCTTCTGGTCGACGACCACCAGGTCGTCCGCCGCGGCCTGCGCACCTTCCTGGAGGTACAGGACGACATAGAGGTGGTGGGGGAGGCGTCCGACGGCGCCGAGGGCGTCGCCCGCGCCGAGGAGCTGCGGCCGGACGTCGTCCTCATGGACGTCAAGATGCCCGGCACCGGCGGCATCGAGGCCCTGAAGCAGCTGCGCGAGCTCGGCAACCCGGCCCGGGTCCTCATCGTCACCAGCTTCACCGAGCAGCGCACGGTCGTCCCCGCGCTGCGCGCCGGAGCGAGCGGGTACGTCTACAAGGACATCGACCCCGACGCGCTCGCCGGCGCCATCCGCTCCGTCCACGCCGGGCACGTCCTGCTCCAGCCCGAGGTCGCCGACGCGCTCCTCAGCCAGGACGAGCAAGGCCAGGGCGGTGGCACGGGGCGCGGCTCCACGCTGACGGAGCGGGAGCGGGAGGTCCTGGGCCTGATCGCGGACGGGCGCTCCAACCGGGAGATCGCCCGCGCGCTCGTCCTCTCCGAGAAGACGGTCAAGACGCACGTCTCGAACATCCTCATGAAGCTGGACCTCGCCGACCGCACCCAGGCCGCGCTCTGGGCCGTACGGCACGGCCTGACCTCGTAACCGCGTTCCCCTCTTCATACTGTCGGGCGTATGTCCCCCACATGGCGCAACCGAACGGGGGCGGCGGCGTTCTTCAAGGCGTGCCGCGGCGGACCGGCCGCGGCGATGACCAGGAGGAACCTCTCGTGAACAACCTCAAGAAGGCCGCTGCCCTCACCATGGTCGCCGGCGGCATCCTCGCCGCCGGTGCCGGCGTCGCCTCCGCCCACAGCGGCGCCGACGCCCAGGGCCAGGCCCTCCACTCGCCGGGCGTCGCCTCCGGCAACCTGGTGCAGGTCCCGGTCCACGTCCCCGTGAACGTCTCCGGCAACACGATCAACGTGATCGGCCTGCTCAACCCGGCCTTCGGCAACACCGCCGCCAACTCCTGACGGCTGCCCCCGAAAACTCCCGGCCCCTGGACGATCCCCCAGGGGCCGGGCCCCGTTCCGGACCCGACGGCTTGACGCGCTCCGTGCGCCGCGGCCGTGGCCCAGACGCTGCCGGACAGGCCCTAGAAGCCCCGGTCCCGCTCCCTCTCCTCCACATACGAGTTGTACGCGGCGACCTGCGCCCGCCGCGCCACCCGCTCCACCGGCCGCAGCGCCGCACCCCGCGCCGCCATCTCCGACGCGCTCACCGCTCCGCCGTGGCCGTGGTCGTACGCCAGGTCGACGAGGAGGCCGATGCGCTGGGCCAGCTCAAGCACCCGGACCGCGCGGGGCGGGTAGCCGGGGGCGAGGATCTCGCGGCCTGCCTCGGCGCGGGCGCGGTAGGCGTCGCGGGCCGCGTCCGCGGCGGGGCCTGAGGCGGCGACGTCGAGGCGGGTGAGGACCGTCGTCGCCTCGCGCAGCGCCTCCGCCAGCTCCCGCTCGGCCTCGCCGAGCGAGGGGACGTCCGCCGGCGGCGCCTCCCGCACGGGCAGGCAGTGCCAGACGACCTCCACGTGCAGATCGCCCGCCGGCCCCGCCTCCGAGACCTGCGGCACCAGGCCGTACGGCGCGCCGAAGCCGACCACCGCCTCCTCCGCGTCCAGCGCCCGCGCGTTGAACTCCGGCGGACCGCTCAGCCCCAGCGGATGCCCCGGCGCCGGCAGCGCGACCCGCCACCCGGTCACCCCGAGCCGCCGCAGCCGCCCGAGCGCCAGCGTCAGGCCCACCGGCCCCGCCTCACCCGGCAGCCCCTCGACGCGGTGCACCGCGTCCTCCCCGACAATGGCGAGCGCCGCGTCGTCCGGCGACACCGCACCGGCCAGCAGGGCATTGCCCCAGGCGGCCAGACGTCCTGAGCGTGGTTCCGAAAGCATGCCCCCAGAGTAGGGACTACCGACGACCCCCAAAGCGCAAACCGGGCCACGACGGAGCCCCCAGGGCCAGCCGCGGCCCGCCAGTGGCGTAGGTTTTCCCTGGACGCCGCGCCCACCGGCGCAAGGCGACGACCGAACTCGACCACAAGGGGAGACAACGCGCTCATGAGCGATGTACTGGAGCTGGTGGACGTATCCGTGGTCCGCGACGGACGGGCTCTGGTGGACGAGGTCTCCTGGTCGGTCAAGGAGGGCGAGCGCTGGGTCATCCTCGGCCCCAACGGCGCCGGCAAGACGACCCTCCTCAACATCGCCTCCAGCTACCTCTTCCCCACCAAGGGCAACGCCACCATCCTCGGCGAGCGCCTCGGCGGCGTCGGCACCGACGTCTTCGACCTGCGCCCCCGCATCGGCGTGGCCGGCATCGCCATGGCGGAGAAGCTCCCCAAGCGCCAGACCGTCCTCCAGACCGTCCTCACCGCCGCGTACGGCATGACCGCCACCTGGCACGAGGACTACGACCCGGTCGACGAGCAGCGCGCCAAGGCCTTCCTCGACCGCCTCGGCATGAGCGACTACCTGGACCGCCGCTTCGGCACCCTCTCCGAGGGCGAGCGCAAGCGCACCCTCATCGCCCGCGCGATGATGACCGACCCCGAGCTGCTGCTCCTCGACGAGCCCGCCGCCGGTCTCGACCTCGGCGGCCGCGAGGACCTGGTCCGCCGCCTCGGCCGGCTCGCCCGCGACCCCATGGCCCCCTCGATGATCATGGTGACCCACCACGTCGAGGAGATCGCCCCCGGCTTCACCCACGTCCTGATGATCCGCCAGGGCAAGGTCCTCGCCGCGGGCCCCATGGAGACCGAGCTGACCTCCCGCAACCTCTCCCACTGCTTCGGCCTGCCGCTCGTCGTCGAGCGCAACGGCGACCGCTACACCGCCACGGGCCTGCCGCTCGCGTAGCCGTCGGGCAGACGTCAGGCAGTCGTCGCACAGTCGTCCAGGCGCCGGGTCCGCACAGCTGCGGCGCCCTGTCACGTACGACCCCACCGCCCTACCATGACCATGTGGACATCGACGCATGGATCTGGTGGCTGATCGGCGCGGTGGGGCTCGGCATCCCTCTCGTCCTCACCGCGATGCCGGAGTTCGGCATGCTCGCCGTCGGCGCGGTGGCCGGAGCGGTGACCGCCGCCCTCGGCTTCGGCGTCGTCTCCCAAGTGGTCGTCTTCGCCGTGGTCTCCGTCGCACTCATCGCCGTGGTCCGCCCCGTCGCGGCCCGCCACCGCGACGGCCGGCCCCAACTCGCCACCGGCATCGACGCCCTGAAAGGCCGTCAGGCCGTCGTCCTGGAACGGGTCGACGGCAGCGGAGGCCGCATCAAGCTGGCCGGCGAGGTCTGGTCCGCCCGCGCCCTCGACTCCGGGCAGAGCTTCGAACCCGGCGAACACGTCGACGTCGTCGACATCGACGGCGCGACCGCCGTCGTCATGTGACCCATGTGACCGAACATCACCCATGACCCCCCGCGGTCTGGGAAACTCGATCATCGAGATCATCATCTGGTCATCTACCCGGCAGCGAAGGGCACAGGGAACACGATGTCAGCCATCATCATCGTCCTGATCATTCTGGTGGTGCTTGTCTTCATCGCCCTGATCAAGACGATCCAGGTCATCCCACAGGCCAGCGCCGCCATCGTCGAGCGCTTCGGCCGCTACACCCGCACCCTCAACGCCGGCCTCAACATCGTCGTCCCGTTCATCGACCGCATCCGCAACCGGATCGACCTGCGCGAACAGGTCGTCCCGTTCCCGCCCCAGCCGGTGATCACCCAGGACAACCTGGTCGTCAACATCGACACCGTCATCTACTACCAGGTGACCGACGCCCGCGCCGCCACCTACGAGGTCGCCAGCTACATCCAGGCCATCGAGCAGCTCACCGTCACCACCCTCCGCAACATCATCGGCGGCATGGACCTGGAGCGGACCCTCACCTCCCGCGAGGAGATCAACGCGGCCCTGCGCGGCGTCCTCGACGAGGCCACCGGCAAGTGGGGCATCCGCGTCAACCGCGTCGAGCTCAAGGCCATCGAGCCGCCCACCTCCATCCAGGACTCGATGGAGAAGCAGATGCGCGCCGACCGTGACAAGCGCGCCGCCATCCTCACCGCCGAGGGCATCCGGCAGTCCCAGATCCTCACCGCCGAGGGCGAGAAGCAGTCCGCGATCCTGCGCGCCGAGGGCGAGGCCAAGGCCGCCGCGCTCAAGGCCGAGGGCGAGGCCCAGGCCGTACGCACGGTCTTCGAAGCCATCCACGCGGGCGACCCGGACCAGAAGCTGCTCTCCTACCAGTACCTCCAGATGCTCCCGAAGATCGCCGAAGGCGACGCCAACAAGCTCTGGATCGTGCCCAGCGAGATCGGCGACGCACTCAAGGGCCTGTCCGGCGCCTTCGGCAACGTCGCCCCCGGCGTCCCCGGCTTCAACACCAAGGGCGGAACGCCGAACGACGGCGGCGAGCGCCGCGAAGAGCCCACCGTCGACTGACGGTTCGGGTGTTGGCTGACACGTACACGTAATCCGCTTCCTGGTGCATGATCAGTGCGAGCCCCTCGACTCCGCCACAACGGAGCGGGGAGGCGACTCACTGACCCCGTAAGGAGATGGCGTTGTCCATCTGGGAAGCACTGGCAGTATTCGGCGCCGGCACCGCCGCCGGCGCCATCAACACGATCGTCGGATCGGGAACGCTCATCACGTTCCCCGTCCTGCTCGCCACCGGCCTGCCGCCGGTCACCGCGAACGTCTCCAACACCCTCGGCCTCGTCTCCGGCTCCATCAGCGGAGCCATCGGCTACCGCAGCGAACTCAAGGGCCAGACCGCCCGGGTCCTCCGCCTCGGCGGCGTGACCCTCGTCGGCGGACTCGTCGGCGCGATCCTGCTCCTCGCCCTGCCGTCCGACGCCTTCGACGCGATCGTCCCCGTCCTCATCGGACTCGCCCTGGTCCTCGTCATCCTCCAGCCCCGCATCGCCGCCGCCGTCCAGCGCCGCCGCGAGGCCAGCGGCACCGAGGCCCACCCGCACGGCGGCCCGGTCCTCCTCGTCGGACTCTTCTTCGCCAGCATGTACGGCGGCTACTTCGGCGCCGCCCAAGGCGTCCTCTACCTCTCCCTGATGGGCCTGCTGCTCCACGACAGCCTGCAGCGCATCAACGCCGTCAAGAACATCCTCGGCGCCGTCGTCAACGGCGTCGCCGCCGTCTTCTTCCTCTTCGTCGCCGACTTCGACTGGACCGCCGTCCTCCTCATCGCCGTCGGCTCCACCATCGGCGGCCAGATCGGCGCCAAGGTCGGCAAGCGGCTCTCGCCCACCGTCCTGCGCGGCGTCATCATCGCGGTCGGCATCGTCGCCATCCTCCAGCTCACCCTGAAGTAGCCCGCACCGAAGCAACCCGCACACGGCAGCGGGCCCGCCCCGGAAAGGGACGGGCCCGCACGTCGTACGGAAGCCGAAGGAGTTACGCCGCCGCCTGACCCGCCAGCCAGCCCGGCAGCTCCGACCGCTCCGCCGCCTTCAGCGCGAGCAGCATCGCGTCCTGGGGAGTCGGCACGAACGGCTGGTGCAGCAGCGGCATCCCCGCCTGCTCCGGCGTCCGGTCCGCCTTGCGGTGGTTGTCCTCCGCGCACGAGGCGACCGTGTTCAGCCAGTGATCCCCACCGCCCTGCGCCCGCGGCACCACATGGTCCACCGTCGTGGCCCGCTTCCCGCAGTACGCGCACCGGTGCTGGTCCCGGACCAGCACACCCCGCCGCGACCACGCGGCCTGTCTTCGGAACGGCACCCGCACGTACCGGCAGAGCCTGATCACCCGCGGCACCGGCATGTCCACGGCCGCGGCACGCACGCGCAGACCGGGGTGCTCCTGCTCCACGACGGCCTTGTCCTGCAGGACAAGCACCACCGCACGGTTGAGTGTGACCGTCGAAAGCGGCTCGAAGCTCGCGTTCAGTACCAGCGTGTCCCGCATTGTGCCCACCTCCCGTGTGCCGGCCCAGCCCCCCTTGTGGGCTCCGGGCTTGGATCAACTCTGGCCGGGCGCGCCGGGTAGGACAACGCAATATCCGCGCAAAGAAAGATGCCCGCTTCTGATCTCTCCAAGACCAGAAGCGGGCAAACAACAAACGAATCTTCAGCTGAGCGGATTCCTACGCGGGGTTCTCGTACTCACCCACGAGCTGCGCACGCCCGAGCGTGTGGAAGCGCAGATTGAACCCGACCGCGGCCGGCGAGGCGTCGGCGTCCGGACCCAGCTTCTCCTGGTCCACCGCGTACACCGTGAACACGTACCGGTGCGGCCCGTCCCCCTTCGGCGGGGCGGCCCCGCCGAAGTCCTTCGACCCGTAGTCGTTAC
The DNA here is from genome assembly GCF_053605265.1 of Streptomyces sp. NPDC003943. Classification (NCBI taxonomy): domain Bacteria; kingdom Bacillati; phylum Actinomycetota; class Actinomycetes; order Kitasatosporales; family Streptomycetaceae; genus Streptomyces; species Streptomyces sp. NPDC003943. The sequence goes on from NZ_JBSGIW010000061.1 coordinate 47,712, forward strand.
GGGCGTGCACGGCACCCGCCGGCAGCCCCTCGAACGACCCCGAACCCGCACCCACGGGCAGCTCCGTCACCGACGCCGGGATGTCGAACAGCACCCAGTGCCAGAACCCGCTGCCGGTCGGCGCGTCCGGATCGAAGCACGTCACGGCGAAGCTCTTCGTCTCCGCCGGGAACCCCTCCCAGCGCAGCTGCGGCGAGGTGTTCCCCGCCGCGTACACCTGAGCGTCCTTCAGCACCCCACCTTCGACGACGTCGTCGCTCACCACGGTGAACGACGCCACCGGCGGGTGGAAGTCATGGGGAAGCGGTGCCCTCTTGCCCTCGGCCACGTCTGAACCTCCGTATCGCTGACCGGCCTTGCGAAGGCGAGCCTAGAACCAGTTGCGGCGCCCGCCGACCTCGGCGAGCCACTGGTTCAGGTACGCCGCCCAGTCGGTCGTGTGGAAATCGTGCAGCCCCACCTGGAAGGAGCGGTACGAGTCGCTGCCCTCGGTGAACAGACCCGGCTTCTTGTCCATCTCCAGAACGACGTCCATCGCCTGGTGGTCCGCGACGAAGCTGACCTCGACCTGGTTCAGACCCCGGTACTGCGACGGCGCGAAGAACTCGATCTCCTGGTAGAAGGGCAGCCGCTGCCGCGTACCCCGGATGTGGCCGCGCTCCATGTCCGCGTTCTTGAAGCGGAAGCCCAGCTGGATGAAGGCGTCCAGGATCGCCTGCTGCGCCGGCAGCGGGTGCACGTTGATCGGGTCCAGGTCACCGGAGTCCACCGCACGGGCGATCTCCAGCTCCGTCGTCACCCCGATGTGCATCCCGCGCAGCTGCTGCCCGGCGATCGCGGTGACCGGCGTCTCCCACGGGATCTCCAGACCGAACGGCACCACGTGCACCGCCCCGGCCTGCACCTCGAAGGCCCCGCCGAGCCGCACCTTCACGAACTCGATGTCCTGCTTGTACTCCGAGTCGCCGCTCTCGACCTCGACCCGCGCCTGCAGACCGACGGACAGCCCCTCGATCTGCTGGGCCACCGAACCGCCCTGGATCCGCACCTCACCCTGGACGACGCCACCCGGGACGACGTTCTCCTCGGTGAGCACCGTCTCCACCGAAGCCCCGCCGGCCCCCAGGCTCGCGAGCAGCTTCTTGAACCCCATGAACGACTCCTAGTCTCTTTACGTCTGTCAGCCCTGCGCTGTCCTGACCCCTACATACGCCCGACGACCGTAGCCGGTTCCCCACCGCTCCCCATTACGCTCGGACGCCATGAGCGAGAGCCCCGACCGTACGCCGCTCCCGCGGAGCTTCTTCGACCGCCCGGTCCTGGAGGTCGCCCCCGACCTCCTCGGCCGCACGCTCGTACGGAACTCCCCGGACGGCCGCATCGAGCTGCGCCTCACCGAGGTGGAGGCGTACGCCGGCGCGATCGACCCCGGCTCGCACGCCTTCCGCGGCCGCACCGCACGCAACGCCGTCATGTTCGGCCCGCCCGGACACGCCTACGTCTACTTCACCTACGGCATGTGGCACTGCCTCAACCTGGTCTGCGGCCCCGAGGGCGAGGCGAGCGGAGTGCTGCTGCGAGCGGGGGAGATCAGCACGGGCGCGGAACAGGCACGGAAGCGCCGGCTCTCCGCGCGGTACGACTCCGAGCTCGCGAAGGGCCCGGCCCGCCTCGCCACCGCCCTCGACGTCGGCCGCACCCTGAACGGCACCGACGCCTGCGCCGGCCCGGACGCCCCCCTCGCCGTGCTCCACGGCACCCCGCCCGCGCCCGACCTCATCCGCACCGGCCCCCGCACCGGCGTGGGCGGCGAAGGCGCCCCGCACCCCTGGCGCTTCTGGATCGACGGCGACCACACCGTGAGTCCCTACCGGGCCCACGCGCCACGAAAGCGCACGGCAGGAGCTCGGCTTGACTCGGCCCCGAGGGATGCGTAATGTAGCCCGAGCCGCTGGAGACGGGCAGTGCTTACTCAAGCCTCCCGGAGCGGCCACTCACTCACTTACAACGGATCCCGACGGGGCCTGTTTCGGCATACCGAAATTTGTTCCAATCGGCTCGATTATGAGTCGCCAGGGAAACCCGCTAAAGTAGTGGACACGCCGGAAGGCCCCGAAAGAACGACGAAAGTCAGGAAAGCGGGACCGGAAAGCACCGAGGAAATCGGATCGGAAAGATCTGATAGAGTCGGAAACGAAGGAAGCGCCCGGAGGAAAGCCCGCGAGGGTGAGTACA
>NZ_JBSGIW010000062.1:0-49833 GCF_053605265.1 Streptomyces sp. NPDC003943
GTCGGGTCTTGCCGCTGCCCGGCTCGCCGGTGACGACGAGCGCTCCGCCGCGCCCCGCGCGGGCGGCCGCGAGAAGAGCGGCGATGTGCCCCGACTCGGAACCCCGGCCCACGAGTTCCTCCCGCCCCCCGACGGGAGGGGGCACGCGGACCGGGGTGGTACAGGCGTACGGCTGGGTCATCTGCCTCTCCAGTGGTGGGGGGAAGAGGAGGCGCCGGGCGGCCGGCGTCGAAGATGGCGGCGCCGCGCGGGGAGGCTGGGGGTGCCGCCGCGCGGTCGCCGTGGACGACGATACGGAGCGGGCCCCTGCCCCCTGCAGCCGTCCGTTTGGGGGGCTTGCGGGTCGGCCGGCCGGCGTCAGCCCCCGTCGAGGCTGTCCTCGCGCACCCGGCAGGCCAGGTCGATCTTGGTGTAGGCGGGGCGCCCGGCCTGCTGGTACTTGGCCTTGACCCGGTCGAGGTAGTCCTTCGCCGTGTGGACGGTGATGCCGGCCCGGCGGGCGGCGGACTTGAGGGTCATGCCGGACGCGTAGTCGAGCAGGATCTCCCGTTCGCGCGGCGAGAGCCTGGGCCGGGCCGGGCTGGTGTCGTGCGCGCAGGCGAAGGCGAGTTCGGGGGAGTGGGCGCCGTGACCGGCCACGATGTCCTTGATCGCGGCGACCAGCGTCGGCAGGTCGTTGTCCTTCGTCAGATAGCCGTCGGCGCCCGCCCGCAGCGCCTCGATGACCCGGGTCCGGTCGGGGACGGTGCTGATCACCAGCACCCGGCTGCCGCCGCCCAGCAGCCGCCGGATGTTGTCGGCGGGCTCGGAGCCGTCGCGCAGGAGCAGGTCGAGCAGCACGACGTCGGGCGGCGCCGTGGCGGTCTGGTCGAGGAGGCCGCCGACGCTCGCGGCGGTCGCCACGAGCCGCAGTTCCGGCACCCGGCCGAGCCAGGACCGCATGCCGTCGAGGAGCATCCGGTCGTCGTCGACGACGGCGACGTCGATCACGCGGGCCACCTCAGCTCCACCCGTACGCCCTCGCCGGGCGCCGTGTCGACGACGGCGCGGCCGCCGACCTCGGCCATCCGCGAGTGCACCGAGCCGCGCAGGCCGAAGCCCGGCACGTAGTCCTCGGGGTCGAAGCCGGGACCCCGGTCGACCACGGTGACGAGGAGCCCGCGGTCGCCGCTGCCGGCCGCGGTGAGATAGGCGTGGCCGGTGCCCGCGTGGCGCCGTACGTTGTTGAGCGCCTCGCGCGCGGCGTCGGCGAAGGCGGCGGCCACCTCGGGCGGCACCGGCGGCAGTTCGTGGTACTGGGCGGTGACCCGCAGCCGCAGGCTCTCCGCGGAGCGGACGGCGTCCTCCAGGGCGGCGCCCAGCTCCGGGTGGCTGACCTCGTCGGCGGTCTGCTGGATGAGCCGGCGCAGATAGGCGGCCTCGCGGCCGCAGCGCTCCCTGATCTCGGGCGCGTTGGCGTCGATGCCGCCGCCCGCGAGCGTGGTCAGGGTGGCGAGCACGGTGTCGTGCAGCGCCCGGTGGTGGTCGAGGCGTTCGGCGTACCGCGCCTTCTGGTGCTCCGCGGCGAGTGCGCGGGCGTTGGCCTCGTCGAGCAGCCGCCCCTGGCGGCGCAGGTACCACCACATGATCGCGGTTATCACCGCCGACGAGAGCAGCGAGTTGAGGTGTCCGCCGAGGACCGCGCGGCTCGCGCCCACCAGGTGGTAGCCCAGCAGATGGGTGACGACGAGCAGCGCGATCGCGGTGAGGGCCTGCCGCCGTGCGAGGACGATGGCGGCGAGGCCGCTCGCCGAGCCGCCGAGCAGCATCGCCCAGCCGATCGTCGGGGTCTCCCGGACCCCGCCCCACCCGTACAGGGCGTACGGCAGCGCGCATCCGGTGACCAGCACGTCGGCCCACACGAGCCGCGGCTCGAACCAGCCGCGCCGCAGCGCCGCCCCGTACACGAGCAGGCTGAGCGCGAGCGCCGCCGCGAGGCACAGGTACTGCACGGGGTGGCCGTCACGGCGCTGGGCGACGGCGAGGACGCCGACCGTGAGATGGCTGGCCCGGTAGAGGAGGGTGGTGAGGATCATGAAGGACTGCGCGCGCTGGAGGCCCGATCCGACCTCGTTCCCGGGCCGCAGCACCCTCAGCCGTCGTATCGCCCCGCCTAATTGTCGTATCGCCCCGCTCGCCTTGTGCACCGTTCCCCCAGAAATCGCGGTCGTTCACGCATTGTGCCTCAGCGGACACCCGCCGACAGGGCCTCTACCAGCCGTTTTGCGGACGGTGTGAAGGCGGCGTGCGGAAGCTGTGCCCGTGGAGCCGGGCGGTGCGGGACAGGGGAGCGCCAGGGGCTTGTCGGTGTGGCATGTCCATGGTTACCTCGGGTAAGCCCTCGTCAGGAGCCGGAAGAAGGAACCCCATGCCCTCTCCCCGCCTGCGCCTCGGCGCAGCCCTCGCCGCCGGAATCGCCGTCGTCGCCGCGCTCGGCGGCACACCGGCCGCCGCCCGGCCTCTCGTCCAGCCCGTCGCCACGGACGCCGGCGGCGGACTGCGCGAGGTGATGTTCGTCGGCAACAACTGGGACGGCACCGCCGATGTCATCGAATCCCGGGGCGAGTTCCGCCGCATCGGCCGGCTGAACGTGATCCCCGACCGGGAGGAGCGGCTGCGCGAGATCTACCTCGACCCGATCCGGCTGGGCTTCTTCCTCGGCGTCCGCAACGGACCGGGCGAGGGGCACGACCAGTTCGTCGACGACATGTACGCCACGCCCGACGGCACCGCCATGGTCGTGTCCCGGCCCAGCTTCGCCGACGTCGTCTCGATCGACCTGCGCACCGGCCGCATCAACTGGCGCTTCCCGGTCGCCGGTTACCGCTCCGACCACATGGCCGTCTCGCCCGACGGCACCCGCGTCGCCGTCTCCGCCTCCACCGCGAACACCGTCCACGTCCTCGACATCGTCACCGGCCGCCAGCTCGGCTCCTTCAAGACCGGCGACAAGCCGCACGAGAACGTCTTCACCTCCGACGGCCTGCTGTGGAACATGTCCATCGGCGAGGTCACCACCGCCCTCGACGCCCCCTGGCTCGACTGGACCAAGGGCGACCGGAAGATCACCGTGGTCGACGCGGCCACCTTCCGGACCGTACGGGTCATCGACATGCGCGAGCGGCTCGACGCCTTCGGGCGCGGCGACCTCTCCGACGCCGTGCGGCCCCTCGTCTTCACCCCCGACGAGAAGAGGATCTACTTCCAGGTCTCCTTCTTCAACGGCTTCCTCGAGTACGACCTCGCCACCGACCGCATCACCCGCCTGAAGACCCTCCCCGGCAACCCGGCCACCGACCCCGACCGCACCACCTGGGTCAACGACTCGCGCCACCACGGGCTCTCGATCAGCCCGGACGGCGGCAAGCTGTGCGTCGCCGGGACGATGGACGACTACGCGACCGTCGTCGACCGCGCCACCCTCCAGGAGGGCCCGCTGGTCCCGGCGGACAAGCCCTACTGGGCGACGGTCAGCGGCGACGGCAGGGACTGCGTCATCTCCGAGAGCGGCGCCGACCGGGTGACCGCGATCGACTTCGCCACCGGACAGCGGGTGGCCACCGTGGACGTCGGCGACCACCCCCAGCGGGTCCGCCTCGCCCGCGTACCGGCCGACTGGACCGGCCCCGCGGCCGGCTGACCGCGTCCCCGCGCCCGTACCCGCCCGCACACGACGAAGGGGCCTGCCGGACGGCGTCCGGCAGGCCCCTCCTTCGCGCACGCGCTCAGCGGATCAGGAGCGGGTGACCTTCACCTCGTACAGCGAGTAGCCCCAGCCGGTGCCCCGGTGCTCGCCGTGGATCCGGACGTAGCGGGCCGGCTGCGAGGCGAACTCGGCCGTGTCGTAGCCGCCGTCGCCGGAGTCGGTGGACCAGGCGGTCCGCCAGTTCGCGCCGTCGTCCGACAGCTCGATCCGGTACGCCCGCCCGTACGCCGTCTCCCAGTCCAGGGTGACCCGGCCGACCCGGCGCTCCGTGCCCAGGTCCACCTGCCACCACTGGTCGTCGTTCCACTCGCTGGCCCAGCGGCTGCCGGTGTCGCCGTCCACGGCACGGCCGGGGGAGTAGTTCACGAACGGGTTCCACCACTCGGTCGTGGAGGCCGAAGTGGGCTGGCCCGACGCGAGGTTGACGCCCATCTCGTGCTTCTCGGTCTTCTTCCAGGTGGTCAGGTACGACTCGGCGCCCCGGGACAGCTCGTCCACGACGCCCGGGCCGCCCGGGGTGAGCCGGATCTGCTCGATCCAGTCCGGTACGAGCCCGTTGTGCGCGGCGCCGTCGGTGTTGATGTCCCAGGTCCGCTCACCGGTGACCTGCCGGTCCAGGACCGAGCCGCCGTCGGCGCTGCGGAACGGGTACTTCACCGCGTTCGGGGCGTCCGCGCCGACCGGGCCCGGATGGGCGCCGACGCCGTTCATGTCGGTGCCGTAACCGAGCCCGACCCCGTACTTCCTGCGCAGGTCGGCCTTCTGCCCTGCCTCGCCGACGAAGCCCTGGGCGCTGCCCATGTACTGGGCGACGAAACCGCCGAGCCGGTACACCCGGTCCGTCCAGTCCAGGTCCATCCAGCTGTGGCTGGAGATGACGCCCGGGTACTCCTCGGCCTCCAGGATGTCCAGCGCCCGGCTCGCCGCCTTGACGCCCATGTGGTCGAGCTCCAGCATCATGCCGCGCTGCATCATGCCCTTCAGGGCGTACTCGCCGAGCCTGGTCAGCCCCCGCTTGTTGCACTGGGCGTCGGAGGCGTACGACGGGACGCTCACCCCGGCCGGCAGCAGCTCCGCCGCCGCGGCCGGCGCGGCCAGGCCGATCGGGTTGTCGTGCTGCGGGCCCGCGCACTTCTCGGTGGCCCAGAAGGTGCCGGTGGACAGGAACTGGCCGATGTTCACGGCGACACCGGTCGTGCCGCTGTCGAAGCGCACACCGCACAGCGCGTTGTCGAACTTGTGGCACAGGAACATGCTGCGCACGCCGAGCCCGTACAGCTCGTCCAGACCCTTGTCGATGTCGGCCTGCGAGCACTGCGGGACGTCCAGGATCATCTTGCAGCCGAACGGCTCCGAGGTCTCCACGCCCAGGACGACCGCGAGCTTGCCCTGCTCGATCACCGAGCGGGCCTGCGCGGAGTCGGTCACGATGCGGAACCAGCCCTTGCCCGGGCCGCCGTACATCTTGTCGACGAAGTCCTGCAGTTCGTAGCTCTTGCGGGCTTCGAGCCGGATGGCGTCCATCTCGTTGCAGCCGCGGTCGCGCGGCAGCAGGGAGCAGATCAGGCCGTTGGTCACCAGGTCGTTGACCAGGACCCGCTGCCCGCCGCGCCAGGCCCGCTCGACCCAGGCGTAGTAGTTCTGCTGGTGGCTCATCGAGTCAGGAGCGGGCCAGTCCTTGAAGGTGGGCCAGCCGACCGGGTCGTGCTTGCCGTTGTCGCCGCCGGTCAGATGCTCGAAGAGCGCGCCGGAGCCGTCCGGGTAGTGCTCCGGACAGTCCTTGAGCGCGTCGGCGACGCCGGCCTCGGAGAAGGTCGCGCCGCAGATCATGCGGCCGCCGAAGCCCTCGTTGGACATCAGGTGGTTGTGCGCGTCGACGAAGCCGCGCACCTTGCCCTGGGCGTCGGTCCCCTGGAAGGGGGCGCCCGTGACGTTGATCTGCGAGTCGGGGGCCGGCCGGGCGGTCGGCTCCCACCAGTTGCCACCGGTGTCGGCGGCGGGGACCGGCCCCGCGCCGAAGACGACGGTGGCCAGGGCGATGAAGAGGGACACCAGGGCGAACCGGCCGCCCGCCCCGCGTCGTGATGGTCGAATCATGGTCAGCGATGCCTTCGGTCGGGGGGATACCGGGCTGCGAGCCGCCTGTGGTGTTTCTGTGGGTAACAGGCGGCTCGGGCCGAGGATCGCGGCGATCGCCGAGTGAGTCAAGGGTCCGGGTCAAATGACCTGTTGATGGATCGTCAGCGGACGGGAGCGACCGTCGGCGGGCTGCCGGGCGCACGCCCGGCGTACGCCACGGCCGCATGGCCGGCCGGCGCTCAGCCCTCTATGAGGGCGACGAACTGGTCGGCCGTCGTGTCGAGCAGCGCCTCGGCCGCCCGCTCGTCGCCCAGCACCAGGTACTGCAGCGTCAGCCCGTCGATCACCGCCGCGAGCAGTCGGGCGAGCAGCTCCACCGACCCCTTCGGCACCACCCCGCGCGCCGCGCACACCTGTTCCACCAGCGTCGTCGCGGACGCCACGTACTGCGCGTACTGCGCCCGCGCCAGATGCTCGAAACCGGCCTCGCGCAGCGCGTACTGGGTGAGCTCGTACGTCAGCATGTGCTCGGCCGGATGCGCCGCCACGTGCTCCCAGTACGACCCGAGCGCCGCCCGCACCGTCTCCCGCAGCGTCCCCTTCGGCTCGACCGCGGACATCACCCGGGTCACGTAGCTCCCGGTGATCGACTCGATCGCCGCCTCCAGAAGCGCCTGCTTGGAGTCGAAGCAGTAGTGGAACACGCTCAGGGACACCCCGGCCTCGGCGCAGATCGCCCGGGTCGTGGCCCGCCCCACCCCGTCCCTGGCCATGACCCGGACGGCGGCCTCGACCAGCTGACGGCGTCGTTCGGCCGACGGCATGCGTGCCATGCATCCTCCTCGGGTCGCGGTCAGGCGCGGTCAGGTTAACCGTCCGTGGCCCGGTCGACCCGTCATCCGGGGGGAGCGCGGCACCGCCGGGGAGCCCGGCCGGAGCCACCCGCCAGGGACCGGTCGCGGAACTGATCGGCGCACAACCCTTGTCAGTACAATTTCACATTACTATTTTACTCCTCGTGCGCCGACGGCTCACATGCCGTCAACTCCCGTACGAGTCAAGGGAGTCGACCGCGCGCAATCCCCCACGAGGAGACCCAGAACCGTGCGTAGATCCCTGCTCGCCACCGCCATAGCGACGACCCTCGTCGCCTCCGCCGCCCAGGCCACGGCCCAGGCCACCGAGCGCCCCGCCCCCACCCAGGCCCAGGCGCCCGCCACCTTCGCGCCCATGGCGCCGACCGCCGGCAACCCCTTCGACGAGGTCGACCACCTCGCCACCGCCACCCCGGCCAAGCCCGCTCCGGCCCCCGCCCCCGGCGGCACGAACGCCAAGCCCCGCGTCCCCGGCCCCGCCAAGTCGCAGGCCACCACGACCAGGCAGCGCACCGCACAGGCCCCCGCGACGCTCGCCACCGGCGTCCCCTGCACCCTCGACGGCATCACCGGCCTGTCACCCGAGCAGTTCGCGGACTTCCTGGCCGACCCCGCCGTCACCGCCGACGGCTGTCTCCGCACCCTCATCTGGACCTGGGACGCCCGCCTCGCACCCGTCATGTCCGACGCCCACGTGCAGGCCGTCTCGCACCGCATATCCGCGCTCGCCGCGAGCCACGACGGCCGCAACACCACCCACCTGGAGGAGATGTTCACGTACCTCCACGCGGTCGCCTACCACGACTACTCGCGCTCCGAGATCGACATCACCGACGCGCCGACCGTCGACGCCATGCGCCGCGCCATCGCCGACTTCGCCGGCGCCGCCCACACCTTCGACGTCACCGCGACCAACGCCCGCACCCTGCGCGAGGCCCTCTACGCCGGCAGCGCCCCCGGCCTGCGCCAGTACCAGCTCGGCACCATCGTCAAGGTGCTCGCCACCATGGACGCCGCGCACACCGCCACCAACCAGGACGCCGCCTGGGGCGGCGCCGCCCTCGCCGCGCTCTCGGTCAACTACCTGGGCGTCTACCCGGGCAACCAGGACGCCGCCTTCCAGGCCGCGGTGAAGGCCGACCCCGCCTACCGGGCCACGTTCAAGGCGTTCGCCGGCTACACCCACCTCAAGGGCACGGCCAACGCCTGGGTGGTGCGCGACGCGCTCTCCGAGTACGGCCGCTTCGGCCAGATCGACGGGCTCAAGGACGGCGTCGCCGCGGACCTCGGCGGCCTGCTCGGCACCGTCGAGTCCAACTTCGGCTACGGCAGCGAGCCGTGGGCCAAGGTCGTCACCTGGCTCGACTTCTACGGCGCCTGCGCGCCGTACAACGTCTGCAAGGCCGACATCGAGAAGCGCCTCTTCCCCAACACGTACTCGTACGACAACGGCGGCATCAAGGTCCGCACCGCCCTCGACCGGGCCACCGTCGACCAGCTCTACTACGCGAGCAAGCAGGTCAAGGCGCAGTTCCACCGGGTGCTCGGCACCGACCAGCCGCTGGCCGGCGACCCCAACAGCACCCTCAACATCGTGCTCTACGCCTCCCGCGCCGACTACGAGGTCTACCACCCGCTGCTCACCGGCTACTCCACCAACAACGGCGGCATCTACATCGAGAACGGCGCCACCTTCTACACGTACCAGCGGCGCGTCCCGCAGGACTCCAGCCTCACCCTCGAAGAGCTCTTCCGGCACGAGTACACCCACTACCTCAACGGCCGCTGGGCGGTCCCGGGCTTCTTCGGCGAGGGCCCCTGGTACCAGGGCGACCGCACCACCGCCATGGACGAGGGCACGGCCGAGTTCTTCGACGGCGCCACCCGCGACAACGGCATCGCCGTCCGCAAGTCGCTGGTCCGCGGCATCATCAACGACACCGCCGGCGGCAGCCCGCGCATGAACGTGCGCCAGCTGCTGCACGCCACCTACGACGGCGACGGCTTCCGCTTCTACAACTACGCGGGCACGTTCTTCGAGTTCCTGTGGACCGAACGCCCGGGCCTGCTGCGCGAGATGTACACCCACATCCGCGCGAACGACGTCGCCGGCTTCGACGCCTGGCGCGACCGCATGGGCGCCGACGCCAACCTGCAGGCCACCTACGACCGCTTCCTGGACGCGCAGATCGCCCAGGTCGACCGCCTCTACGTGCCGAACACCACGTTCACGCCGAACGAGCAGCTCACCTACTCCACGGTGGCGGGGGTGCGGACCGCCTTCGCCGGGGCCACGTACAGCAACCCGGACTGCGTCGAGAACGGCGACACCGCCAAGCGGCGCTTCATCTGCACCGGACGGATCACCGCGAACCTGACGAACTGGAGCAGCGACGACCAGAACTTCAAGGACATGTCCGAGACGGTCGACTACTTCATCCTCGACCGCGCCGCGGAGTCCCGCCTGAACAATCTGGCCGACATGAACTGCAGCTTCGGACCGGTCGAGATCTGGTCCAACCACGCCGCCGGCACGTCGAGCTACCGCTGCGAGGGCCCGCTCCGCAGCTGACCGCCCCTCATGTTCCTGCCCAGGCCCGGGAGGGCCTGGGCACCGTCAAAAGAATGTGACATATTACTGCCGTGCCCAAGAGACACTCCCTGGACGCCGTGATCATCGGTGCCGGCGTCGTCGGAGCCGCCTGCGCGTACTACGCGGCCCGCTCCGGCCTCTCCGTCGCCGTCGTCGACCGCGGTCCCGTCGCGGGCGGCACCACGGGTGCCGGGGAAGGAAACCTGCTCGTCTCCGACAAGGAGGCGGGCCCCGAGCTCGACCTCGCGCTGCTGTCCACGAGACTCTGGCGCGAACTGTCCGACGCACTCCCGCCGGACATCGAGTACGAGCCGAAGGGTGGTCTCGTCGTGGCGCCCGACGAGACCACCCTGAAGGCGCTGCGCACCTTCGCGGAGGGCCAGCGGACCGCGGGTGTCACCGCGACCGAGATCGAGTCGCGGCAACTCCCCGACCTCGAGCCGAACCTGGCCGAGGACCAGGCGGGAGCCTTCCACTATCCCCAGGACGCCCAGGTCCAGCCGGCGAAGGCGGCGGCCCGCCTGCTGGCCGCGGCCCGGATCCCGGTGTATCTCGGCGAGGAGGTCACGGAGGTCCTCCGCGACCCCGCCGGAGCCGTCCGGGGCGTCCGCACCCCGCGCCGCGAACTGCTCGCGCCCGCCGTCGTCAACGCGGCCGGCACCTGGGGCGGCGAGGTCGCCCGCCTCGCGGGCAGCCACCTCCCGGTGCTGCCCCGACGAGGCTTCGTGCTCGTGACGGAGCCGCTTCCCCGCGTCGTACGGCACAAGGTGTACGCGGCGGACTACATCGCGGACGTCGCCAGCGGGTCGGCGTCGCTGCAGTCCTCGGCGGTGGTCGAGGGCACCCCCGCCGGCCCGGTCCTGATCGGCGCGACCCGCGAACGCGTGGGCTTCGACCGCACGCCGTCCCGCGAGGCCCTGCGCCGCCTCGCGGCCCAGGCGGCCGCCCTCTTCCCGGTCCTGGCGGACGTCGACGTCATCCGGACCTACCACGGCTTCCGCCCGTACCTCCCGGACCACCTCCCGGCGATCGGCGCCGACCCCAGGGTCCCGGGCCTGCACCACGCGTGCGGCCACGAGGGCGCGGGCATCGGCCTGGCGCCGGCGACGGGACTGCTGATCGCGGCCGGACTCACCGGGGCGGAGCCACTCCTCGACCTCGCCCCGTTCCGCCCGGACCGCGCGTTCGACACCCACGAAGGAGCCTCCCAGTGACCACCCCACGAGACCTCGTGGGCGGCGCCCCGCACCGCACGTACACGATCGGCTTCGACGGCCGTGAACTCCCCGTCGCCGAAGGACAGTCCATCGCCGCCGTGCTCTGGTCGGCCGGCATCGTCTCCTGGCGCGCCACCCGCACCACCGGCGCGCCGCGCGGGGCGTTCTGCGGAATCGGCCAGTGCTACGACTGCCTCGTCACCGTCAACGGCCGCGCCAACCAGCGTGCCTGCCTCGTTCCGGCCCGCCCGGGCGACTCCGTCACCACCCAGGAGGGAACCGGCCGTGCCGCACTCGGCTGCTGAACCCGGCGCTGACCCCGCCGTCGATCCCGCCGTCGGTTCGGGCTTCGATCCCGTCTTCGACCTCGCCGTCGTCGGCGCGGGCCCGGCGGGCCTGGCCGCGGCCGTCACGGCCGCCGACCTCGGCCTCAGGGTCGCCCTGCTGGACGCGGGCGCCCGCCCCGGGGGCCAGTTCTACCGGCACCCCGCGCCGGAACTGGGCGCGGCGCGCCCGCAGGCGCTGCACCACGAGTGGCGGGCGTTCACCTCCCGCCTGCGACGGCTCGACGCACACCGGAAGGCCCACCGGATCACGTACCGGCCGTCCCACCAGGTGTGGTCCGTCATTCCCGAGACCACCGGCGCCCTGACCCTCCACGCGCGCACGGACGAGGACACCGCGACGGCCGTCACCGCCCGCGCCGTCCTCCTGGCCACCGGCGCCTACGAACGTCAGCTTCCCTTCCCCGGATGGACCTTGCCGGGCGTGGTCGGCGCCGGCGGCGCGCAGGCCATGCTCAAGAGCGGCCTCGTGCTCCCGGGCCGCCGGATCGTCGTCGCCGGCAGCGGCCCGCTGCTGCTCGCGGTCGCCGCGTCCCTCGCGAGCGCGGGCGCGCGCGTCCCGGCCGTCGTCGAGGCGTCGGCGTACGGCGGCTACGCGAGCCACACCGGCACCCTTCTCCGCAATCCGGCCAAGCTCCTCGAAGGCGCCCGCTACGGCTCGGCGCTCCTCCGCCACCACACCCGGCTCCTCACCCGGCACGCCGTCGTCGAGGCGCACGGCTCCGACCGGGTGGAGGCCGTCACGGTCGCCCGGCTCGACCGGGAGTGGCGGCCGGTCCCGGGGACGGGCCGCCGCATCCCGTGCGATGCGGTGGCGGTGGGCCACGGGCTGGTCCCGGAGCTGTCCCTCGCCACGGCCCTCGGCTGCGCGACCCGCACGGCCCCGGACGGCACGGTCTCCCTGGAGCTCACCGACGACCTGCGCACGTCGGTGCCGGGCGTCTGGTCGGCCGGCGAGACCGGCGGCATCGGCGGCGCGCAACTGGCGCTGGTCGAAGGAGAGCTGGCGGCCCTTTCCGTCGCGGGGCGCACCGAGGAGAGCGACGCCCTGCGCCGCCGCCGCACGCGCCTGCGCGCCTTCGCCGACGCCATGGGCGCCGCGCACCGCCCGGGCACGGGCTGGACGGACTGGGTGAGTGACGCGACGGACGTGTGCCGGTGCGAGGAGGTGCCGGCGGCCCGGATCCGGGAGGCGGTCGACGAGCTGGGCGCCCACGACGCACGCACCGTCAAACTCCTCACCCGCGCGGGCATGGGCTGGTGCCAGGGCCGGATGTGCGGCCCGGCGGTGGCGGCGCTCTCGGGCTGCGGCCCGACGCCGGACCGCAGGCCGTTCGCCTGCCCGGTGCCGCTCCGCCACTTGGCGGACCATCCGTAACCCACCTCCTTCGCGGTCTTGTGACCGCCGTACGCCAGTCAGTAAAATGTCACACACTACAAAGGAGTTGTTGATGAGCGTCCCCACCTGGAGCACCACCCGTCCCTGGCGCGGCATCATGGTCGCCACCGCCCTCCCTCTCCGCGACGACCTGTCCGTCGACTACGACGCCTACGCCGAGCACGTCCGCTGGCTGATCGAGAACGGCTGCGACGGCGTCGTGCCCAACGGCTCCCTGGGCGAGTACCAGACCCTCACCGACGAGGAGCGCGCCCGCGTGGTCCGCACGGCGGTCGAGGCGGCCGGTGACGGTGCCAGGGTCATGCCCGGCGTCGCCGCCTACGGCAGCGCCGAGTCCCGGCGCTGGGCCGAGCAGGCCGCCGAGGCGGGCGCGGGCTCGGTGCTGCTGCTGCCGCCGAACGCCTTCCGGGCCGACGAGAACGCCGTGCTCGCGCACTACGCGGAGGTCGCCGGGGCCGGCCTCCCGGTCGTCGCGTACAACAACCCGATCGACACCAAGGTCGACCTCACCCCGGCCCTCCTCGCCCAGCTGCACTCCGCGGGCCACATCGTCGCCGTGAAGGAGTTCAGCGGCGACGTCCGCAGGGCGTACGAGATCGCCGAACTCGCCCCCGAGCTCGACCTGTTGATCGGTGCCGACGACGTCCTCCTGGAGCTGGCCCTCGCCGGGGCGGTGGGCTGGATCGCCGGATACCCCAACGCGCTGCCCACCTCCTGCGCCGAGCTGTACCGCGCCGCCGTCGCCGGGGACCTGGCCACCGCGCTGCCGCTCTACAAGTCGCTGCACCCGCTGCTGCGCTGGGACTCCAAGACGGAGTTCGTGCAGGCCATCAAGTTGTCGATGGACCTCGCGGGCCGCACCGGCGGCGTCACCCGCCCGCCCCGCCACCCGCTGACCGGCGCGGCCGAGACCGCCGTGCGCTCGGCGACCGAGAAGGCCCTGGCCGACGGCCACCACTGACCGGCCGGCCGGCCGACCCCCTTCGACGGGTCGGCCGGCCGACTTCACCGGCCCACCCCACTGACCCGACACCGACCCGACACCGATCCGACCGACGCGACCGGGGGAGACCCATGCGTACCCGTCACATCTTCCACGCGGTGGACTCGCACACCGAGGGCATGCCGACCCGGGTGATCACCGGGGGAGTCGGGGTGATCCCCGGCGCCACGATGGCCGAGCGGCGGCTCCACTTCATCGAGCACCTGGACCACCTCCGCACCCTCCTCATGTACGAGCCGCGCGGCCACGCCGCCATGAGCGGCGCCATCCTCCAGCCGCCGACCCGGCCCGACGCCGACTACGGCGTGCTGTTCATCGAGGTGTCGGGCCTCCTGCCCATGTGCGGCCACGGCACGATCGGCGTCGCGACCGTCCTCGTGGAGACCGGCATGGTGCCCGTCACCGAGCCCGTCACCACCGTCCGGCTCGACACCCCGGCCGGCCTGGTCAGCGTCGACGTCCGGGTCGAGGACGGCGCCGCGAAGGCCGTCACGCTCACCAACGTGCCCGCCTTCAGCGTCGGGCTCGACCTCAAGGCCGAGGTGCCCGGCTACGGCACCGTCACCTACGACCTGGCGTACGGCGGCAACTTCTACGCCTTCGTCGACCTCGACTCCCTGGGCCTGCCCTTCGACCGGGCCCGCAAGCAGGACCTGCTGGCCGCCGGGCTCGCGCTCATGGACGTCGTGAACGCCGGCCCGGACCGCCCGGTGCACCCGGAGGACCCGGCCGTCGCCGGACTCAAGCACGTGTACCTGGCCGCCCCCGGCTCCGACGCGCGCCGCTCGCGGCACGCGATGGCGATCCACCCCGGATGGTTCGACCGCTCCCCGTGCGGTACGGGCACCAGCGCCCGGATGGCCCAGCTGCACGCCCGCGGGGAGCTCCCCCTGCACACCGACTTCGTCAACGAGAGCTTCATCGGCACCGAGTTCACCGGCCGGCTGGTCGGCGAGACGACGGTCGGCGGCCGGCCCGCCGTCGTGCCGACCGTCACCGGACGCGCCTGGCTCACCGGCACCGCCCAGTACTTCCTCGACCCGACCGACCCGTTCCCCGGAGGCTTCCTGCTGTGAGCACCGTGCACCCCCCGGAGGTGCGGACCACCGACTACCACACCGCCGGCGAACCCTTCCGGATCGTCGACCTCACCGCCGCCGACGCGCCACTCCCGCCCCCGCCCGGCGACACCGTCGCCGAACGCCGCGCCAACCTGCTCGCCCCCGGCGGCGACGGCACCGCCCCGCGTCCCGGCCTCCCGCACGAGGAGCTGCGGCTGCTCCTCGCGCGGGAGCCGCGCGGCCACTCCGGCATGTACGGCGGACTCGTCGTGCCGCCGGACGACGACGGCGCCCACTTCGGCGTGGTGTTCTGGCACAAGGACGGCTACTCGACGGCCTGCGGTCACGGCACCCTCGCCCTCGGCGCCTGGGCGGTCGACTCGGGCCGGGTCGCCGCGCCGGACGACGGGGACGCCCAGGTCCGCATCGACGTGCCGTCCGGCCGGGTCACCGCCACCGTGCACCGGGCCGGGGGCCGCACCACCGGCATCACCTTCCGCAACGTCCCGGCCCGCGTCACCGGCCGCGGGGTGAAGGCCGGCACGAGCCTCGGCCGCGTCGAGGTGGACCTCGCCCACGCCGGCGCCTGCTACGCCTCGCTCCCGGCCCGCGCCCTCGGCCTGACCGTGGACCGGGCCGCACTGCCCGAACTCGTCCGCGCCGCAGGAGAGATCAGGTCCGCTCTGCAGGGCCACCCCGCGACCCTGCATCCCGACGGGCCGCTGCTTTCGGGGGTGTACGGGGTGACCCTGTACGAGGAACTGCCCGACACCCCGACCGGGCCGCGCCAGCGCAACGTCACCGTCTTCGCCGACGGCCAGATCGACCGCTCGCCCTGCGGCTCGGGCACCTCCGCCCGGCTCGCCCTCCTCGCCGAGGACGGAGCCCTGGAGGAAGGCCGGGAACTGACCCACGAGTCCGTCGTCGGCACGGTCTTCACCGGCCGGGCCCTCCCCGGCGCGGCCGGCTCGGCGGACGGCCTGGTCACCGAGGTCACCGGCAGCTCGTACCGCACGGGCGAGCACCGGTTCACGCTCGACCCGAACGACGCCCTCGGCACGGGGTTCCGCCTGTGACGGCCGGCCTGCTCCACCTCGACGCCCCGGCCGTACGACGTCTCCTTTCCCCGGCCGGGGCGGTCGACGCACTCGCCGAGGCGCTCCGCGCCGGCCTCGACCCGGAGGCCGGACCGCAGCGGACCACCCTGCCGGTGCCCGCCGGCGAACTGCTCCTCATGCCCGCGGCCTCCGGGTCCTGGGCCGGAGTGAAGATCGTCGGCGTGGCGCCGGACAACCCGGCCGCCTTCGGGCTGCCCCGCATCACCGGCAGCTTCCTCCTCCTCGACGGCCCGACCCTGCGCCCGGTCGCCCTCATCGACGGCGCCGCGCTCACCACCCTGCGCACCCCGGCGGTCTCCGCCCTGGCGATCCGTCACCTCACCTCGGCAGACGGCGAGCTGAAGCTCGTGCTCTTCGGCTCCGGTCCGCAGGCGTACGCCCACCTCGAAGCAGTCCTCGCGGTACGGGACGTGGCGGAGGCGGTGGTCGTCGCCCGCCACCCGGAGCGCGCCCGCCGCGGCGCCGAGCGGCTCGCCCTGCACGCCCGCGACCTCGGCGTGCCGAAGGCCCGTACCGGCACGGTCGAGGACGTGGCCGGCGCGGACCTCGTGCTGTGCTGCACCACCGCCCGCACGCCCCTCTTCGACGGGCGGCTGGTGACGCCCGGCGCGACGGTCGTCGCCGTCGGCTCGCACGAGCCGGACGCCCGCGAGACCGACACGGCGCTCGTGCTCCGGTCCGCCGTGTACGTCGAGTCGCGTGCGGCGGCCCGGCGCGAGGCCGGGGATCTGCTGATACCGGAGGCCGAGGGCGCGATCGGCCCGGACCACATCGCCGGCACCCTCGCCGATCTGGTCGACGGCCGGGCGGCACCGCGGGATCCGAAGGCGCCGCGCCTGTTCAAGAGCGTGGGCATGGCCTGGGAGGATCTCGCGGTGGCCGTCGCCCTGTACCGCGCGGCGAGCTAGATCCTTTCGGCGGCGGCGGGCGGCGGCGGCGAAACGTGACATTGTACGCTGTGCCTCTGCGAGTTATCGGAGGATCAGCGTGGGTGACCTGAAGCAGCACAGTCTCATCAAGGCCCAGGAGCGGCTGCGCGACCAGGTCGGTCACGCGCTGCGGGCCGCCCTGATAGCGGGTGAACTCCGGCCGGGCAGCGTCTACTCGGCGCCCGGGCTCGCCGCCGAGCTCGGGGTGTCGGCCACCCCCGTGCGCGAGGCGATGCTCGACCTGGCGCGCGAGGGCCTGGTCGAGCCCGTCCGCAACAAGGGCTTCCGGATCACCGAGGTGAGCGAGCGCGAGCTCGACCAGTGCACCGAGCTGCGCATGCTCATCGAGGTGCCCACGGTCGGCCGGGTCACCGAACTCGCGAGCCGCGAACAGCTGGAGGAGCTGCGCCCGCTCGCCGACGAGATCGTCACGAAGGCGCGCGAGCACGACCTCATCGGCTATCTGGAGGCCGACCGGCGCTTCCACCTCACCCTGCTCGGACTGGCCGGAAACGACCGGCTCGTCGAGACGGTGAGCGATCTGCGCAAGCGGTCCCGGCTGTACGGGCTCACCGGGCTCGACGAGGCGGGCAAGCTGGTCTCCTCGGCGGAGGAGCACCGCGAGCTGCTCGACCTGATGATCGCCGGCGACCGCGCGGCGGCCGAGGCGTGCATGATGCGCCACCTCGGCCATGTGCGCTCCCTGTGGGCCGAGGCCCGCGACGAACCGGTCGAGCGCCCGGCCGGCCGGCTGGGCCCGGTCCGCAAGGGCTGAGCCGCTGCCGAAGGGACCCCGAGACTCTCAAGGGACCTCAGCGGATGCGCTGCCCGTACACCCGGTCGACCGTCATCCGCATGAGGACCCGCCGGTCGGCGACCATCGCCGCCCGGTACTCGTCCCAGTCCGGGTGCTCGCCGGCGGCCAGCCGGTAGTACTCCACCAGGGCCTCCACCTCCGGCCCCCGCGGGTCGGTCCCGGGCCCGGTCAGGGTCACCGTGCCCTCGGCGGTGGCCCAGGACCAGCCGTCCGGGGCGGTCACCTCCAGGGCCGCCCGCGGGTCGCGCCGCAGGTTGACGGTCTTGGCGCGGCCCTCGGTCATCGACACGTACAGGGTGTCGGTCTTCTCGTCGAAGAACGGCATCACGGGCGACAGCTGCGGGCGCCCGTCGGCCTTGAGGGTGGCGAGGACGCCGAGCCGGCTCTCGGCGAGCAGGGTGCGGGGATCGAACGATGCGGAAGTCATGTCCGCCTCCAAGTCCGGTACGGCACTGATCTGTTCCCCGCTGACCCGGGAACCGTCAGAATCCGGCCACGGCCACGGCCACGGCCACGACCAGGGCCAGGGTCACCGGAACCGCGACCTGTCCCACCACGTCCACGGTCCCGGCCCCGGTCCGGCGTCAGGCCTTCTTCACGACGCTGGACTTGAGCTGCATGGGGCCGAAGCCGTCGACCTTGCAGTCGATGTCGTGGCCGTCGACGCCGTCGACCAGGCGGATGTTGCGGACCTTGGTGCCGGCCTTGATGCCGGTGGGGCTGCCCTTGACCTTGAGGGTCTTGACCACGGTCACGGTGTCGCCGTCGGCGAGCACGTTGCCCACCGAGTCCTTGACGACCTTGGGGCCGCCCGCGGCACCGGTGTCGGCGCCGGACGCGCCGGCGGCGTCCGCGGACCACTCGTGGCCGCACTCGGGGCAGACGAGGAGGGCCCCCATCTCGTAGGTGAAGGTGCCGGAGCACTCGGGGCAGGGGGGAAGAGTCTCGTTCACCTCCCGATGGTAAGCGCCGCGGCCCTCACCTGCGCAAACGGGCGAGCGGCCGGTCACCCCACGGCGCCGCGTCGACGACCGCCAGGGCGGCGGCCGCGCTCGCCAGGCCGACGACCGCGCCGGCGGCGACGTCGCCGGGATAGTGCACGCCGGTGTGCACGCGCGAGTAGCCCACGGCCCACGCCAGCATGCCGAGCGGGAGCGCCGCCGCCGGGAGCTCCATCCCCACGGCCGAGGCGAAGGCGACGGCCGAGGCCGTGTGCCCGGACGGGAACGACGCCGACGTAGGCATCCGCACGTGCCGGTCCACCGATACCCGCGCCGCCTCCCGGTCCGGCCGGGACCGCCGCACCAGCCGCTTGCCGAGCAGGTTCGTGGCCGCCGAGGCCACCGCCACGGCGCCGAGACCGACGACCGCGGCCCGGCGCGGGCGCCGGCCCGCGAGGGCGAGGGCCGCGGCGACGGACAGGGAGATCTTGGAGTGGTCGGCCGCGTTCGACAGCCGGCGCAGGCCGCGGTCCAGGGCCGGGGTGGGCGTCGCGGCGACCGCCGCGTACACGGCGCCGTCCATGGCGCGCAGATCGGAGAGCACCGCCCGGAGCACGGACGAATCCGCTTCCGAGGCGACGGGCGGCACGGGGGGCACGGGCGACTCAGTCACGGGACTCTCCTCCGGCGCCGGTCCGGCTGCCGCGTTTGAAGGCCAGGGAAGCGACCCGGCGCCAGTCCAGGGGCTCGGTCGCCGACGGCGAACCGGGCCGGTCGCGGGGCACGACGACCCGCAGCGCGCGCGGGCGCAGGGTGCAGACGACGGGCGTCGGCAAGGTCAGGGCCTCGCCGTCCACCGCCACGGGCATGGTCCCGGTGTCGGCGGTGACCTCCACCCGTCTGGAGGTCAGCACGTTCAGACCGGCGGACTGCGTGCCCCGGACGGCGAGGGCGGCCGCCTGGGCCGCGCCATCCACCCGGACGCCGATCACGCCGAGCTTGCCGGTGTCCAGGCGGGGCCGGACGCCGCCGGCGAGCGGATCGGGGGAGTCGTACGGGTTGTTGCTGACCAGCAGCGCCTGCTGGCCGGGCAGCCGCGCATGGTCGGTCGCCGCGTCGAGGCGGCGGCCCGCGCCGCCCGCGAGCAGGTCGGGCAGCAGGTTCAGCGCGGTCTCCGCCTTGGCCGCCCGGTACTCCGGGCGCTGCACGACATCCGCGTACACCCCGAACGAGACCGTGTTGACGAACGGCCGGCCCGCCACGTCGCCCAGATCGACCCGTAGCTCCTCGCCGTCGGTCAGCGCGTCCAGACAGCGCGCCGGGTCCGTGCGGTCGAGCCCCAGGTCCATCGCGAAGTGGTTGCGGGTGCCGGCGCTGATCACCAGGAACGGCAGATCGTGTTCGGCGGCCACCGCCGCGACCAGCGCCTGGGTGCCGTCGCCGCCCGCCACCCCGAGGAGGTCGGCGCCCTCGGCGACCGCCGTACGGGCCAGCTCGGCCACGTCCATGAACTCCCCGTCGGGGCCCGGGCCGAGCACGACCACCTTGGCGCCGAGCCGCTCCGCCTTCTCGACGAGCCCGAACTGTGCGACCTTGCCGTCGCCCGACTTCGGGTTCATCAGGAGCACCGGCCGCCGGGGGCGCGCCGCGGGCACCGGCCGGCGCGAGCGCTCGGAACGCCGCAACGCCGTCCGGGCGCAGGCGAGGGCCACGGCCCACAGCGCCAGCGCGACCATGGCGGTCGACCACAGACCGCCGTGAATGTAGAGGTAGAGCAGGGCCGCGGGCGCGCCGAGCGCCAGCAGGGCGCCCAGGATCCGGGTCAGCCCGCGGTGCGCCAGGAACCACCACACGCCGGCCGCGCCCAGGCAGAGCGCGGCGAGGCCGCTGATGAGGATCACCAGACCGGCGCCGCCGAACGGCACGAACAGACCCACGACCGCCGCCACGGCGGCGAGCAGCGCGCACCGCGCGAAGAACCGCGCCCGCGCTTCCGCCCGTACGCCCGGGCGTGCCTGACCATCGTTCACAGTCCGCCGCCTTCCCCTGCCGACGACTCCGCATTCCTCACGACACCGCTTCGATCACGGCCCCAGCCTGGTGCCTCCCGGTGCGGCGCACCGCTCGCATCGGGCCGACCGGGTGACGGCGTACTCTCGCCACGCCGGCGTGTCCGACCGGATACCGATTGTGGCAGAGGCCGATCGACGACAAGATCGCTGAGATGCGCGATGAAGTGAAGCTCCGCGACGGCGTCGTCGTCCTGTCGCTCGTGGACCCGGCGCCGACCCGGCCCGACGACCTGCCCGAGCGCTGGCGCCCGCACGGCCCCGCGCTGACCTTCGCGATCCGGGCCGGACGGCCGGTCGGCACCCTCGAACTGCGCCCGGCCACCGCCGGGTTCGCGGCCGGCGACGTCGACCTGGCCTTCGCCCTCCATCCGGACGCCCGGGGCCGCGGCTTCGCCACCCGGGCCGTGCGGCTGGCCTGCGACCACGCCCGTACGGAGGGCGCCCGCCGGGCCGTGATCCTCGTCCCGGCCGGCCACACCGAGGCGGCCGCCGTGGCCCGCCGGGCCGGGTTCGCCCGCCGGGGCCAGATCAGCCACGCGGACGGAACCCTGTCCGACTGGCATGTGCGCGAACTCGTAGGCCACTGACGGCCTCACGGACCGGCCCGCCGTCCACCGACCGGTCGCGCCCGTGATGCCGGAGCCGTACCGCCTCACTAGCGTCGGCATCATGACCCCCACCCTCATTCCGGCCCTGCGCCGTCTCGCGCCGCCCGCCGCCGCGCTGGCCGCGGCCACCGGGCTGCTCGCCGTCGCCACCACCCCCGCCCACGCGCGGCAGGTGGTGGTGGTGGACCACTTCGACGAGACCCACACCGAGACCTACGACGCGCCGCTGGAAGGCTGTCTGCCCGCCGACCTCGTCGGCTCCGTCACCCTCACCGAGCACTCCGTCGGCAAGGTCGTCCGCAGCGGCCGCGCCCTGGTCGTGACCGGCCTCAACACGGTCGACTTCCGCATGACGCTGCCCGACGGGCGGACCGTGCGGAGCAACGTGAACTACGACCGATTCAACATCGTCCTCACCGCGCCGCACCACACCGTCGAGAGCACCGACACCCTCGACGAGCGCACCATCTACGCCGCCGACGGCACCCCCGTCGGCACGCTCACCATCAAGGAGCGCCGACGGTTCGTCTACGAGGACGCCAACCTCAACGGCATGCCCGACCCCGGCGAGGTCACCGTCGACCACAGCAGCTTCCGCCTCACCTGCGGCTGAGCAGCGGCCCGCCGGACCGGACTCAGGCCAGGATCCCGCTTCCGTGCGGCGCGTACAGGTCGAGCAGCCGCACCCGCGTCACATGGAGGCGGTGGGCGAGGATCTGGCCCACCCAGAACATCACGGAGGCGCCGAACTCCGCGTCCGTGCGGCACATCGACCGCACGGCCGTGGCGTCGAACTCGTAGGCCCGCACCGGCGTCATCGCCTCCGCGCCGGACTGGCACAGATACGGCGGGAACAGCCACGACAGACCGACCAGTTCGCCGTGCCGCAGCGTCTCGATCACCGGCCGGCCCCGCCCCGGCACCTTGGCGTCCAGGGTGACGGCGCCCGTCTTGACGATCCAGAACCGGTCGGCGTGGTCCTGCTCCTCGAAGAGCCGGTCGCCGGACTCGAAGTACACGTCCTCCGCGTAGGCCATGAGGCGTTCCCGGTGCTCGGCCGGCAGGGTGCTGACCTTGGGTGCGGCGGTGGTCATGGCGGGCCTCCTCGGACCGGGCGGATGCGATGCGTGCCCCCTCCGCATCCAGTGTCCGCCCGCCCCCGCCCGTACGCAGGCAGCCGCCGCCGTACGGGGCACGGGCGGCGGACGGACTCACACGGAAGCCGTACGGCCGCGACGGACGGTGGCGGACCCGTCACCCTCCGTCTAGCGTGAGCCGCGACCCCCACCACCCCCGTCCGAAGGGTGCCCCGCATGGCAGACAAGCCCGCCGTCGTCCTCGTCCACGGATTCTGGGGCGGCGCCGCCCACTGGTCCAAGGTGATCGTCGAGCTGCACAAGCGCGGCTACGACAAGCTCCACGCCGTCGAGAACCCGCTCACCTCGCTCGCCGACGACGCCGAGCGCACCCGCAAGATGATCAGGCAGATCGACGGACCGGTCGTCCTCGTCGGCCACTCCTACGGCGGCGCGGTCATCACCGAGGCCGGCGACCTGCCCAACGTCGTCGCCCTCGTCTATATCGCCGCCTTCGCGCCGGCCGAGGGCGAGAGCCCCGGCCAGATCAGCCAGGAGGTGCCGCCGGCCGGCCTCAGCAGCATCGTCCCCGACTCGGACGGCTACCTCTGGATCAAGAAGGACGAGTTCCACCAGACCTTCTGCCAGGACCTCACCGCCGACGAGGCCCTGGTCATGGCCGTCACCCAGAAGGCCCCGGTCGGCTCCACCTTCGGCGACGCCGTCACCACGGCCGCCTGGCGCACCAAGCCGTGCTGGTACCAGGTCTCGACCCAGGACCGTGCGATCCATCCGGACATGGAGCGCCGAATGGCCCGCCGGACGAACGCCCGCAAGATCATCGAACTGGACGCCGGCCACGCCTCCCTCGCCTCCCGCCCGGACGAGGTCTGCGACCTCATCGAGGCAGCGGCCCGCGAGACCGCGGGCTGACCGCGCCCGGCAGCCCCCGGGGCACGGTCGGCCCACTCCGGCGTGCGCCCGCCCGGCGCAGGGCGGAGCATGAACCTCAGGAAACAGCGGCCAGCGGGGGAGGGACCCAGGAGGGAGTCATGCCCGTCCCGGACGGCGGGGACGAACTCGTCGTACTGAAAGACGTCGACAAGCACTTCGGCCCGCTCCATGTGCTCCAGTCCATCGACCTCACCGTGCACCGCGGGGAGGTCGTGGTGGTCATCGGGCCCTCGGGGTCCGGCAAGTCCACACTCTGCCGTGCCATCAACCGCCTGGAGACGATCGACTCGGGCACCATCACCGTCGACGGGAAGCCACTTCCGGCCGAGGGCCGCGCACTGGCGGCGCTCCGCGCCGACGTCGGCATGGTGTTCCAGTCCTTCAACCTCTTCGCGCACAAGACCGTGCTCGACAACGTCACCCTCGGCCAGATCAAGGTCCGCAAGACGGACCGCAAGAAGGCCGAGCAGCGCGCCCGCACGCTCCTGCAGCGGGTGGGCGTCGAGACCCAGGCGGCCAAGTACCCGGCACAGCTCTCCGGCGGCCAGCAGCAGCGGGTGGCGATCGCCCGCGCGCTCGCCATGGAGCCGAAGGTGATGCTCTTCGACGAGCCGACCTCGGCGCTGGACCCGGAGATGATCAACGAGGTCCTGGAGGTGATGCAGCAGCTGGCCAGGGACGGCATGACGATGGTCGTCGTGACGCACGAGATGGGTTTCGCGCGTTCGGCGGCCAACCGCGTGGTGTTCATGGCGGACGGCCGGATCGTCGAACAGGCCACCCCGGACGAGTTCTTCAGCAACCCGCGCAGCGAGCGCGCCAAGGACTTCCTGTCGAAGATCCTCAAGCACTGATGGGTAGGACCATGAACCCGATCAACCCCCCGCGCGCCACCCGAAGGCTGACCCTGGCCGTGGCCGCGGCCGTCGTACTCTCCTTCACGGGCGCCGCGTGCAGCAGCGACAACAACAACGGCGGAGGCGGCGACAACAAGAAGGTCACCGTCGGCATCAAGTTCGACCAGCCGGGCATCGGGCTCAAGACCCCGAGCGGCGCCTACACCGGCTTCGACGTCGACGTCGCCACGTACGTCGCCAAACAGCTCGGCTACGACCCCAAGAACATCGAGTGGAAGGAGGCGAAGAGCGCGGACCGCGAGACGCTGCTGCAGCGCGGTGACGTGGACTACGTCGTCGCCTCGTACTCGATCACCCCCAAGCGCGAGGCGAAGGTCGACTTCGCCGGTCCCTATCTGCTCGCCCACCAGGACGTGCTGATCAGGGCGAACGACAACTCCATCACCAAACCGTCCGACCTGAACAACAAGAAGCTCTGCTCGGTCACCGGCTCGACCTCCGCGCAGAACGTCAAGACGAAGATCGCCCCGAACGCGCAGCTCCAGGAGTACGGCGGCTACTCCGAGTGCCTCACCGGCCTGCAGAACGGTGTCATCGACGCGCTCACCACCGACGACTCGATCCTCGCCGGCTATGCCTCGCAGCCCCAGTTCAAGGGCAAGTTCAAGCTCGCCGGCTTCAAGCTGAGCAACGAGAACTACGGCATCGGCGTCCAGAAGGGCAGCGAGCTCAAGGCCAAGATCAACGCGGCCCTGGAGAAGATGGTCGCCGACGGATCCTGGCAGGCCGCCGTGAACAAGAACTTCGGCCCGGCCGGTTACAAGAACGAGCCCGCGCCGAAGATCGGCGTGGTCGTCAGCTGAGAGGGCCGTCGTGTTCGACTTCCTCCAAGGCTATGACCTGCTGGGAGCCTTCTGGACCACGATCCGGCTGACCTTCTACTCAGCGATCGGCTCCCTGGTGTGGGGGACGCTGCTGGCCGCCATGCGGGTCAGCCCCGTCCCCCTCATGCGGGGCTTCGGCACCGCGTACATCAACATCGTCCGCAACATCCCGCTCACCGTCATCATCGTCTTCACCTCCCTCGGCCTCTTCCAGACCCTGGGCGTCAGCCTCGGCGCCACGGACTTCGACGTCATCAACTTCCGGCTCGCCGTCCTCGGACTCACCGCCTACACTTCGGCGTTCGTCTGCGAGGCGCTGCGCTCCGGCATCAACACCGTGCCCCTCGGGCAGGTCGAGGCCGCCCGCGCCATCGGCCTGAACTTCACCCAGACCCTGCGGCTGATCGTGCTGCCCCAGGCGTTCCGGTCCGTCGTCGGCCCGCTCACCAACGTGCTCATCGCGCTCACCAAGAACACCACCGTCGCCGCCGCCATCGGCGTCGCCGAGGCCGCCCTGCTGATGCGGGAGATGATCGAGAACGAGGCCCAGATCATCCTCATCTCCGCCATCTTCGCGTTCGGCTTCATCTGTCTGACGCTGCCGACCGGGCTGTTCCTCGGCTGGGTCGCCAAGAAGGTGGCGGTGAAACGGTGAAGCGCGAAGCCTCCGTCCTGTACGACGTCCCCGGGCCGGCCGCCCGGCGCCGGAACCTCCTGCTCACCCTGCTCTTCCTCGTCGCCCTCGCCGCCGTCGTCTGGTGGGTGGTGGTGAGCCTCGCCGACAAGAACCAGCTCGACTGGGCCAAGTGGTCGCCCTTCTTCACCGACTCGCAGACCTGGACCACCTTCATCCTGCCGGCGCTGAAGAACACCGTGATCGCCGCCGCGCTCTCCATGGTCATCGCGCTGCCGCTCGGCGCGCTCTTCGGCATCGCCCGGCTCTCCGACCACGGCTGGGTGCGGTGGGCGGCCGGCGTGGTCGTGGAGTTCTTCCGCGCCATCCCGGTCCTCATCCTGATGCTGTTCGCCAACGCGGCGTACGCCCAGTTCACCGACGTCAGCCCGGACAACCGGCCGCTGTACGCCGTCGTCACCGGCCTCGTCCTCTACAACTCGTCCGTCCTCGCCGAGGTGGTCCGGGCCGGCATCCTCGCACTGCCGGCCGGGCAGACCGACGCGGCCAAGGCCATCGGCATGCGCAAGGGCCAGACCATGACGTACGTGCTGCTTCCGCAGTCCGTGACCGCCATGCTGCCCGCGCTCGTCAGCCAGCTCGTCGTCATCGTCAAGGACACCGCGCTCGGCGGCGCGATGCTCGGCTTCTCCGAACTCCTCGCGTCCGTGCGCCCCATGAGCGCCAACTACGGCGCCAACACCATCGCCTCCTTCACCGTCGTCGCCGTCGTCTTCATCATCCTCAACTTCGCCCTCACCAGCTTCGCCTCCTGGCTGGAGGGCCGGCTGCGGCGCGGCCGCAAGTCGACGGGCGCGGTCGTCGGCGTGGACGCGGTGCAGGAACTGGCGGCACCTGGCGAGCACCCACCGGCGGGCGATGGCGACCGCGGGTGAGGCGAGGGCGGGCGAGGCGACGGCGCGCGAGGCGACGGCGGATGAGGCGAGGGCGGGCGAGGGCACGGCGCGTGAGATGCCCGCCCGTGACGCGACCGCCCCTGAGCGGAATGCTCAGATCCGCGGCCTGCCGTGCCGAGAATCAAGAGCATGAGCGCCCCGCCCCCGGCCCGCCCCACACCGCCCCCGCCCCCGGCGCGCCCCGCGCCGCCCACGGGCCGCACCCTCACGGACCGACTGCTCGCCGCGCTGGGCGGCCTCGCTTCCGGCTACGGCGGGCTCGCCGTCGCCGCGCTCGTCGCCGTCCTCGTCCGGCCCGAGGCCGGGCCCATCGCCGCCGTCGGCGACTGGGTCGTCGACCGCAGCCCGACCGGTGTCAAGGAATGGGCCATCCGCACCTTCGGCGAGAACGACAAGACGGTCCTGGAGGCCGGCATCATGGCGCTGCTCGCCGTCCTCGCCGCCCTCGTCGGCCTGCTCGCCCTGCGCAGCCTGCCCGCCGCCGCCCTCGTGGTGGCCGCCCTCGGCCTGGTCGGCATGCTCGCCGCCGTGACCCGCCCCGACTCCACGTCCGCCGCCGACGCGCTGCCCTCGCTCGTCGGAGCGGCCGCCTGCGCCGCCGTCCTGTACCTGCTCACCCGGCGGCTCACCGCCCCGCGCCCCGCCGCCACGACCCCGGACCGGCGCGGTTTTCTACTCGCCGGCGCCGGCGTCGTGGCCGGTGCCACCGGAACCCTGCTGCTCGCCCGCGGCGTGGGCGCCACCCGCTCCGAGAACGCCGGCGCGTCCCGCGACGCGCTGCGGCTGCCCCGGCCCGCCTCGCCCGCACCGGCCGTACCGCGCGGCGCGCAGCTCCCCGTCGACGGCATCAGCCCCTTCGTCACCCCCAACGACGACTTCTACCGGGTCGACACCGCCCTCGTCGTCCCGCGCCTCGACGCCACGAACTGGCGGCTGCGCGTCCACGGCATGGGCGTGCCCCGCGAACGCGTCTTCACCCTGGCCGAGCTGATGCGCCGCGAGGTGGTCGAGCGCGACGTCACCCTCGCCTGCGTCTCCAACGAGGTCGGCGGTTCCCTCGTCGGCAACGCCCGCTGGCTCGGCGTCCGCCTCGCCGACCTGCTGCGCGAATGCGGGGTCCGCCCGCCGTCCCGGGGCGGCCCGGCCGACCAGATCGTCGCCCGCTCCGCCGACGGCATGACCATCGGCAGCCCCGTCGAGACCGTCATGGACGGCCGGGACGCCCTGCTCGCCTTCGGCATGAACGGCGAACCGCTGCCCTTCGCGCACGGCTTCCCCGTCCGCATGGTCGTCCCCGGCCTGTACGGCTACGTCTCCGCCTGCAAGTGGATCACGTCCATCGAGCTGACCACCTTCGCGGCCTACGACGCCTACTGGGTGCCGCGCGGCTGGGCCGCGCAGGCCCCGGTCAAGACCGAGTCCCGCATCGACACCCCGAAGGCCTTCTCCAAGGTCACCGCCGGGCCCGCCCCGGTCGCCGTCGCCGGCGTCGCCTGGGCCCAGCACCGGGGGATCTCACGGGTCCAGGTACGGGTCGACGACGGCCCCTGGCAGGACGCCGAACTCGGCGCCGAGGACAGTAGCGACACCTGGCGCCAGTGGGTCTACCGATGGCCCCCCACCCCCGGCAAGCACACCCTCACCGTCCGGGCCACCGACGGTACCGGCGCCGTCCAGACCGAGCAGCGAGCCGACACGATGCCGGACGGAGCGACGGGCTGGCACTCGATCGAGGTCACGGCCCACTGAGCGGCCGGGCAGGCCGAGGCCGTACCGCCGCCGCCGAAGCCGCGGGCCGGTCCCGCCCCGGGCCAGGTACGGCAAACGGCAACCGACCGACCGGCGCGCCACCGTCCGGGCCGGGCGACCCGGCGCCACCGCCTGGCCGTATGCCTGCGGCGCGCCGAGTCGCCAGACGATCACCGATCTCCGTCCGCCGCCTCGGCGGCCGGGGCCTGGGGATCCCGCCCGGCCCCACCCCCTCCCGCCCGGCCTGGGCCCCGCCCCGCCCTCGTCGTCCGTGCCGTTGCCGGCTCGGCCGGATGCCGCACCGGCCTGCGCGGCGCACCATGAAGGCATGGACGGCACTCCCGGACTCGGCGACGTCAGCGCCCCCGGTCGCCTCGCCGGCGCCGGTGAGGGCGTCAGCAGCGCCGAGCTGGCGCTTGCCGCGCGTAATCACGGGCTGCCCCTGGAAGCGCTGCGCTACGACACCACGCCGCCCGGTCTGCACTACGTCCTGGTCCACTACGACATCCCGTGCGTCGATCCCGCCGAGGCCGAAGGGTGGCGGCTCACCGTCGGCGGGCGGGTGGACCGGCCGCTCAGCCTCGACGCGGCCGCGCTCCGCGCGCGGCCCGCCGTCACGCACCGGGTCACCCTGGAGTGCGCGGGCAACGGCCGGGCCCGGCTCGACCCGCGGCCGGTGAGCCAGCCATGGCTCGTCGAGGCCGTCGGCACCGCCGACTGGACCGGTGTCCCGCTGGCCGGGCTGCTCGCCGAGGCGGGCGTAGGCGACGGCGCCGTCGAGGCGGTGTTCACCGGCGCCGACCACGGGGTCGAACGCGGCACCGAACAGGACTACCGGCGCAGCCTGCCGCTGGACATGGCCGCCGACCCCGCGCGCGGCGTGCTCGTCGCGTACGCCATGAACGGCGCCCCGCTGCCGCCGCAGCACGGATGCCCACTGCGCCTCGTCGTGCCCGGCTGGTACGGCATGGCGTCCGTGAAGTGGCTGCGCGACATCACCGTCACCGACACCCCCTTCGCCGGCTTCCAGCAGGCGGTCGCCTACCGCTACCGGCAGCGCCCGGACGACCCCGGCGAGCCCGTCGACGTCATCGCGCCCCGCGCCCTGATGATCCCGCCCGGCTTCCCCGACTTCATGTCCCGCACCCGCGTCGTCCGCCCCGGCCCCGTACCGCTCACCGGCCGCGCCTGGTCCGGCCACGCCCCCGTCACCCGGGTCGAGCTCAGCACCGACGGCGAGCGGAGCTGGACCGACGCCGAGGTCACCGCCGACCCGGCCCGCCCCTGGGCCTGGGCCGCCTGGCACACCACCTGGGCCGCGCGCCCCGGCACGCACGTCCTGACCGTCCGCGCCACCGACGCCGCCGGCCACAGCCAGCCGCTCACCGCCCCCTGGAACCGCGGCGGCTTCGGCAACAACCTGGTCCAGCGGGTAGAGGTGCTCTGCCTCACCTGAGGGCCGGATCGCCGGTCCGGCCGGATAGAGTCGACGGTGGCCCGCCCGTACCCGAGGGCCAAGCACCGCACGACCGAGGAGCATGCGTGACCGACGCGGAGACCACCGCCCTGCAGCAGCAGATCGCCCGGGAGCTCGAGGTCTCCGAGACCTTCGACCCGCGCGAGGAGATCGAGCGCCGGGTCGCCTTCCTCACCGAGCGCCTCACCGGCAGCGGCCTGCGCAGCCTGGTCCTCGGCATCAGCGGCGGTGTCGACTCCACCACCGCCGGCCGGCTCTGCCAGCTCGCCGTCGAGCGGGCCCGCGCCGCCGGTCACGACGCCACCTTCTACGCGATGCGGCTGCCCTACGGCGTGCAGGCCGACGAGCGCGACGCCCAGCTCGCGCTCGGCTTCATCCAGGCCGACCACGTCCTCACCGTGGACGTGAAGCCCGCCAGCGACGCCGCCCTCGACGCCGCCCGCGTCGCCGGCGTCACCTTCCGCGACGCCCACCACCAGGACTTCGTGCACGGCAACATCAAGGCCCGGCAGCGGATGATCGCCCAGTACGCGGTCGCCGGCGCCCACGACGGCCTCGTCGTCGGCACCGACCACGCCGCCGAGGCCGTCTCCGGCTTCTTCACCAAGCACGGCGACGGCGCCGCCGACCTCGTCCCGCTGACCGGCCTCACCAAGCGCCGGGTCCGCGCCGTCGCCGCCGAGCTGGGCGCCCCCGCCGAGCTGGTGTGGAAGACCCCGACCGCCGACCTGGAGACCCTCGACCCGGGCAAGCCCGACGAGGACGCGCTCGGCGTGACGTACGACCAGATCGACGACTTCCTGGAGGGCAAGCCGGTCGGCGAGGACGCCTTCGCGTCGATCGTGCGCCGCTACCGGATGACCGACCACAAGCGCCGCCTCCCGATCGCTCCCTGAGCACCGGCGCGCCCTTCACCCCCGGGTGACAGGCGCACGACCATCCGGCCGTGTCCGCGTGGCGGGCGCGGCCGGGTGCGCGGAGCGTGGTGTGCCCTGAGAGGACGTCAGCGGACAACAGCGGACGTTCCAGCGAAGGGAGAACCGCGCGTGTTCGGCAGCACCACCGCATTCAGCAGCTTCTCGGTCGACGACATCGACTCCGCCCGCCTCTTCTACGGCGGGACCCTGGGCCTCCAGGTGACGGAGGAGTCGGACCACGACATGCAGGTCCTTTTCCTCACCCTCGCCGGCGGGGCGAGGATCTTCGTCTACCCGAAGGGCGACGAGCACACCCCGGCGAGCTTCACCATCCTCAACTTCCAGGTCGACGACATCGACGCGACCGTCGACGCGCTGACCGCCAAGGGCGTCGAGTTCCAGCGCTACCCCGGCTTCGAGTCCGACGCCAAGGGCATCGTCCGGGACACCCGGGGCCCGCAGGCCATCGCCTGGTTCACCGACCCCGCGCAGAACGTCCTGGCGGTCACGCAGCGCTGAGCCCTGCCCGCCCACACGCCCCCGCCGTATGATCCACTGTCCCGGCGGGGGCGTCACGAACAGGAGCAGTCAGCGTGTCCAGCGAGTCCAGCGTGTCCACCTACCGTCAGCCCGGGCTCGTCCTCACGGACCACCGCTTCACCGTCCCCCTCGACCACGCCCGCCCCGGCGGCGAGACCATCGAGCTGTACGGGCGCGAGGTCGTCGCGAGCGAGAAGGCGGCGCACCGGGCGGGCCTGCCGTGGCTGCTGTACCTGGAGGGCGGGCCCGGCTTCGGCGCCCGACGCTTCATCGGGCCCCAGGCGTGGCTCGGCCGGGCCGTCCGCGAGTTCCGGGTCCTCCTCCTCGACCAGCGCGGCACCGGCCGCTCCACCCCCGCCAACCGGCAGACCCTGCCGCTGCGCGGCACCCCGCGCGAACAGGCCGCCTACCTGGCCCACTTCCGCGCCGACTCCGTCGTCAAGGACTGCGAGCTGGTCCGCCGCGAGCTGACCGGCGGCGCCCCCTGGACCGTCCTCGGCCAGAGCTTCGGCGGCTTCTGCGCCACGAACTACCTCTCCACCGCCCCCGAGGGCCTCGCCGCCGTCCTCGTCACCGGCGGCCTGCCCTCGCTCCACGCGAGCGCCGACGAGGTCTACCGGGCCGCGTACCCACGTATCCAGCGCAAGAACGCGGCCCACTACGCCCGCTACCCCGACGACGTCGAGCGGGTCCGGCGGATCGCCGCCCACCTCCACGAGCAGGAGGTCACCCTGCCCGGCGGCGGCCTGCTCACCCCCGAGGCGTTCCAGTCGCTCGGCATCCTCCTCGGCTCCGGCTCCGGCACCCACCAGCTCCACCTGCTCCTGGAGGACGCCTTCGTCCCCACCCCGGCCGGACCCGCCCTCTCCGACGCCTTCCTCGAAGGCGTCCGGGCCGAGCTCTCCTACGCCGGACACCCGCTCTACGCCGTCCTCCACGAGGCCATCTACGCCCAGGGCGCCACCCGCGGCCACGGCCCCACCGACTGGGCGGCCGAGCGGGTACGGGCCGAGTTCCCCGAGTTCGACGCGGCGAAGGCGCTCGACGGCGCCGGGCCGGTCCTCTTCACCGGCGAGACCGTCCACCCCTGGCACTTCGCCACCGACCCGGCCCTGCGCCCGCTGCGCGAGACCGCCGAGGACCTCGCGGCGCGTACCGACTGGACCCCGCTGTACGACCCGGCGCGGCTCGCCGCCAACGAGGTCCCGGTCGCCGCCGCCGTCTACCACGACGACATGTACGTGGACACCGCCCACTCCCTGGAGACCGCGCGGGCGATCCGGGGTCTGCGCACCTGGGTGACGGACGAGTTCGAGCACGACGGCGTACGGGCCGGCGGGCCGCGGGTCCTGGACCGGCTGCTCGCCCTCGTGCGCGACGAGGTCTGAACCCACCCGCACGGGGAGAGGCCCCGGCTCACCCGCACGGGGAGAGTCCCCGGCTCATCCGCGCCGGAAGCGCCTGACGCACGAACAAAAGTCCAAGCGGTGCTCACTGATTGCTCATGGTCCGTTTCCTCCGCGCGGGATAGAAATCCGTCCGAGCCCTCTGCGCGACCGGGGGACGGCTCACCGCGCCGAGAGAGGACGGACATGACCACCCACGTCGACACCGAGATCGCCAGCCAGCCCGACTGCTGGCGGCGCGCCGCCGAACTGGCCGTCGAGCGGGACGGGCTGCTGCCCCGTACGGGCGAGCGGATCGCCGTCGTCGGCTGCGGCACCTCGTACTTCATGGCTCGCGCCTACGCCGCCCTGCGCGAGTCCCTGGGCGCAGGCGAGACCGACGCCTTCCCGGCCTCCGACCCGACCCCGCTCGGCCGTGGCTACGACCGGATCGTCGCGCTCACCCGCTCCGGCACCACCACCGAGGTCGCTGCGCTGCTCGCCCGGGCCTCGGGACGGATCCCGACCCTCGCCCTCACCGGCGTCCCGGACAGCCCGGCCGGGCAGCACGCCGACACCGTCCTCGACCTGTCCTTCGCCGACGAACGTTCCGTCGTCCAGACCCGGTTCGCCACGACCGCGCTCCAGTTCCTGCGCGCCGGGCTCGGCGTCGACCTCGGCCCGGCGATCGCGGACGCCGAACTCGCCCTGTACGAGCCGCTGCCCGCCGCCTGGGAGCGGCAGGGCCAGTTCACCTTCCTCGGCACCGGCTGGACCGTCGGCCTCGCCGACGAGGCCGCGCTCAAGCTCCGCGAGGCGGCCCGCGCCTGGACGGAGTCGTACCCGGCGATGGAGTACCGGCACGGGCCCATCAGCATCAGCGACCCCGGCAGCCTGGTGTGGTGCTTCGGCCCCGTGCCGCCCGGCCTCACCGACGAGGTCGACGCCACCGGCGCCCAGTTCGTCGCCGACGCCGTCGACCCGGTCGCCGCGCTCGTCCGGGCCCAGCGCCTCGCGGTCGCACTGGCCGGCCGCCGCGGCCTCAACCCCGACCGGCCGCGCAACCTCACCCGTTCGGTGATCCTCGCCGGCACCCGCTGAATCCGGAGCTGAATCCGGAGCTGAATCCGGTCACCCGCTGAACGGGCGTGCGGCGCCAGGGGGTTGGGCGGCGCTCCGCCCCGTATCCTGCGCGCATGAGCGACACGCAACTCGAAGAGATGCCCACCGACTGGCAGCGCGCCCTGGCCGTCGTCGCCCACCCCGACGACCTGGAGTACGGCTGCGCCGCCGCCGTCGCCGGCTGGACGGACGCGGGCAAGGAGGTCGGCTACGTCCTCGCCACCCGCGGCGAGGCGGGCATCGACTCCCTCGCCCCGGCGGTCTGCGGCCCGGTGCGCGAGCGGGAGCAGCGGGACAGCGCGGCGGTGGTGGGCGTGACGACCGTCGAGTTCCTCGACCACGAGGACGGCATGATCGAGTACGACCTCGGCCTGCGCCGCGACATCGCCGCCGCGATCCGCCGCCACCGGCCCGAACTCGTCATCACCCTCAACCACCGCGACACCTGGGGCCCGGGCCCCGGCGGCTTCTGGAACACCCCCGACCACCGCGCCGTCGGCCGCGCCACCCTCGACGCGGCGGCGGACGCGGGCAACCGCTGGATCTTCCCCGAGCTCGTCGAGCAGGGCCTCGAACCCTGGAACGGCGTCCGCTGGGTCGCCGTCGCCGGTTCCACCACTCCCACCCACGCCGTCGACGCCCGCCCCGGCCTCGACCGCGCCGTCCGCTCCCTGCTCGCCCACCGCGCCTACATCGAGGCCCTCACCGACCAGTCGCCCGAGGACTACGTCCGCGCCTTCGTCACCGAGTCCACCTCGCGCGCCGCCGCCCGCTTCGGCGACCGCCCGGCGGTGGCCTTCGAGGTGTTCCCCCGGGGCTAGTGCCTGTCGCGAAGCGGGTCCCGGTCGTCGCGGGCAGCGGTATCGGATCTGCTGATGCGCAGTGCAGCAAACCTCGTTGGACGTGATCGCGGCGACCGCTTCAGGATGGCCGCATGACCATTTCCTCTGCGATCGCCTCCTTCGCCGTGGTGGCGGGCATGATGACCGTCATGCCGGGCCTGGACACCGCTCTGGTGCTGCGCTCCGCCATCACCCTGGGCCGGCGCCGGGCCTTCGCGACGGCGCTGGGGATCCTCAGCGGAGTGCTCGTGTGGGGCGTGGCGGCCGCGGTCGGCGCCTCGGCGGTGCTCACGGCGTCCCGTCTGCTGTACGACGTGCTGCGCGTGGCCGGTGCCGGGTATCTCGCGTGGCTGGGGTTCGGCATGCTCCGCAGGACGCTCAAGGAGCGCGGCCGGGTCGTGTCAGGGGACGCGGCGGACGGAACGGGAGCCCCGACCGCGGAGGCGACGTGGGCACGGTGCTGGGCGCGCGGGCTCGGCACCAGCCTGCTGAACCCGAAGAACGGCGTCTTCTACATGGCGATGCTGCCCCAGTTCATCCCCAGCGGTGCCCCGCACCTGCTGATGGGTGTCGTGCTGGCGGCCGTGCACGACCTGGAGGGGCTGGTCTGGTTCGGCGCGCTGATCTTCGGCACCGGGCTCGTCCGCCGGTGGCTGGACCGCGGCTCGGTGCGGCGGGCCGTCGACGCGGTCACCGGCACGGTGCTCGTCGGCTTCGGCGTCAGGCTGGCGCTCGGGGACGGCTGACCGACGGGACCGGACGACGAAGGGCAGCGGGGAGGTGCGCCGCGCCCACCAGGTGTGGAAGGCGGCGGTGGCGACCAGCGCGATCGCCGAGAACACCAGCAGGTACGGGCCGTCGGGGCCCTTGGCGATGGTCTTGGCGATCGAGTCGGCCACCACCACGGCGGTGAACATCGCGGCGAGCTCGATGACGTCGTGCCGCCAGTGGTGGCTGCGGCGGGCGTTCTGGACGGTCTTCAGATCGGTCATGAGGTCACTGTGACCCAGCGGTGTTGCGTGATCACGAACGCTTTGTGACTGATGGGTTAATCGCCGATCTGGGCACTTAGTGACCGATTTCGACCGCTTGTGCCGTCGACTGATCGACACCCTGTGCGAGACCTGCCAGCAGCCGTCGCGCCTGCACCACCAGCTGCGTGGACCCCGGCCGCGCCGCCGTCTCCGCGAGCCCCGAGACCGTCACCGTACCGCCGGACCCGCCGCCACACCGCTCGACGCACTCCGCCGCGACGGCCACCAGTTCCCCGGCCCCGCGCACCGGCTTCGGCGCGGTGAGCAGCGACGGCAGCAGCTCCACCAGCACCGCCCGCACCGTCGCGTACGCGCCGGTCGCCGCCGCCGTACGGGCCGCGTCCGCCAGCCGGTTCGGCTTCACCGTCCCCTCGGCGACCAGCTCCGCGAGCCGCGCCCCGAGAAGGGCCGGGTCCAGCTCGCCCCGGGACGCCAGCACGAGCAGCGCGTCCACGGCCGTCAGCCGGTCCTCCGCGTGCCGGCAGCCGAGTCCGACGGCGAGCGCGAGATGGACGGCGGGGCCGACCGGCCCGTCCGCCTCGGCCAGCGCCGTGAGCCCCCAGGCCACGTCCCGCTCCTCCCACTCGGCCCCGCCGAACAGCGACGGCAGCAGCCAGGCCGCGAGCGTCTCCCGGTCGTCCGGCAGCACCCCCGGCCACAGCGGACGCAGCCCGGACCAGTGGTAGTGGCTGCACCCGCGCGCGATCTCCGT
This sequence comes from Streptomyces sp. NPDC003943, assembly GCF_053605265.1. Classification (NCBI taxonomy): domain Bacteria; kingdom Bacillati; phylum Actinomycetota; class Actinomycetes; order Kitasatosporales; family Streptomycetaceae; genus Streptomyces; species Streptomyces sp. NPDC003943. The sequence continues at coordinate 35,941 of NZ_JBSGIW010000062.1, forward strand.
CGGCGACGCGCCCAGCCACGCGAACGCGGGCGGGAACTCCTCCCGTACCGCCCGCCGCTCCCGCACCGCGAGCACCAGCCGGTCCGCCAGCCACCACCGCCCCGACCGGTGGTCCCCGCCCCGGGTCAGGAAACGCAGTCCGGGCGCGAGCGACTCGTCCGCCGTCAGCCAGTCCGCGAGCCGCGCACCGGCCCGGGTGCCGAGCGCCGCCGCCTCCGAGGCCGCCGCGGCCGCCGACGGGTCGCCCTTCCGCACCCGCAGCAGCGCCTGCGCCAGATCCACCGGCATCGGCTCCACTCCGGCGTCCCGGTACTCCCGCAGCCGCGCCACGAGCACCAGCGGATCGATCGCCCCGGTGTGCCAGGTCGGTGTGGCCAGCAGGAACGGCACCGGCGTCGTGACCATCAGCCAGCCCGCCTCCCACATCCGGGCGTCGATCGCCCGCGTCAGCGCCTTGTGCGCGCAGGACGGCGCACCCGAGGGGCGTCGGCGGGCGGCGTCGAGCTGCCCCGGCCGCACCGTGCCGAGCAGCGCCGCGAGCACGGTCAGGATGCCCTGCGAACCGTTCGAGGTGTGATCCCCGCGGTCCAGCCAGTACGCCCCCGGGAACGCCTCCCGCACCGCCGCCGTCAGCGCCCGCCGGTCCCGGTGCGCATGCCGCACGACACCGTCGAGCGCCCGCTCGAAGTCCTCGAGGGACTCGTACTGGCGCCGCTCCAGGGCCACCAGCTCCTCCACCAGCTCGGCGACCGTCCCCGCAGCCGGCGGCAGCGGGCGCAGCTCCGGCACCGGCGGCAGCACCTCCTCGTACGGCGGCTCGTCGGCCGACGCGGCGACCCCGAACAGCTCCACCGCCGCCGCCCGGTGCACCGGGCTCAACAGCGCGGCCGCACCCGCCAGTTCCACGCGCACCTGATCGTCGACCCGCGCCAGATGCCGCCCCACCAGGGCCAGCGCCCGCTCCTGGATCACCGTGTCCTCGTGCCCGAACGCGTCCGTGACCACCGGCAGCAGCTCCGCCGCCGCGCCCGGCTCGCGCCGCAGCACCTTGCCGAGCAGCGTCAACTGCGCCCGCACCAGCTTCTTCTCCGTGCGGAACAGCACCGCACCGGACATCTCCGCCAGCTCCGCCACCGTGAGCCCGCCGTCCAGGGCCAGCTCCGCGAGGACCTTCTGCGCGTACGCGGCCACCGGCGACGGCGCGTCCGCCACCATGCCGAGCCAGTCCGGGACCCGCCCGCGGCGCTGCTCGTCCGTCGTCCCGAGGAGCTCGAGCAGGGCCAGCGGGAAGCGCAGATCGCGGGGCCGCCCGCCGCGGAGCAGCCGGGACAGGCAGCCGTCGACCAGCCCGGCCCGGTCCAGCACGCCCTCGTCTGCGAGCGTCCTGAGGGCGCCCGGCCAGTGCGCGGGCGACTCGGCGCCGTACGACCACACCAGCTGGCCGGGCGTCTCGGTGAGCTCCAGGACGTACGGCACGAGCACCGGCGTCTGCGGGTCGGCGCGCAGCGTCTCCACCAGCCCCCGGCCGGCCATCGCCCGCGTCCAGCCCAGCAGATAGCCCTCGTTCGTCGGCACCGGACAGCCCGAGCGGACCACCAGCGCGTGCACCAGGCGGTACTGGTCCTCGGCGACCGCCGGCCGCTCGGCCAGCCGCTGCGCCAGGTCCGCGAGCCACGCGGGCTCCCGGTCGGCGAGCACGGCGAGCACGCCGTCGATGGTGTGCTCGCCCCAGCCGGTCAGATCCCGGGCGCCGATCCAGGCGGCGGCCGCGGCCGCGCCAGTGTGGCAGCCCGCCCCGGCCACCCGCAGCGCGCGCTGCGCCTCCACCTGAGCGTTCCACCGGTCCCAGCCCCAGCCGCGCACCTCCTTGCGGAGCTCCTTCAGCTCCGGAAGCACGGCCTTCCTGGCCGCCGCGTCCAGCTCCGCCAGCAGGCCCGGCACCTCGGCGTGCCGCCCCGCCCGCACCGCGGCCAGCAGCTCCGCCGTGGCCGTCTCCGCCACCGTCGTCGTCTCCGTCGTCATCGCACACCCCCCACGGCCGCCCCGGCCGTCTCGACCTTCACCCCGCGCCGCGCCATCCGCACCGCGAGCGCGTGCTTGCACGGGCCGCGCCGGCCCCGGTAATCCGCCCACCACGCGCACGTACAGCCCAGCCGGCCGTCCGCCGACTCCCGTACCTGATACCGCCGTTCCCCCGACGCCACCGACGCGAGCTCGCCCTCCAGGGCCACCGCGCCCTCCGCGAGCAGCGCCCGCGCCGCGACCAGGCGCGGATTGTGCCGCTCGGCGCGGTCCGCGTCGTACGGGAGCTCGCGGTGGAAGTAGGCCGCGTCCGCCACGTCGTACCCCACCCGCCCGGCCGTGCCGAGCCGGACCAGCGCCGCTCGCACCCGGTCCACGGTGAGGCCGGACTGCGCTGCCAGGTCGGCGAGGTCGATCCGCGGCTCCCAGGCCAGCAGCACCGAGACCAGCTCCGCGTCCTGCGCCGCCTCCTCGGTGGCCAGCGCCTCCAGGACACCGCCCTCACCGGAGAAGCCGCGCGCCGGGTCGGGGGAGAGCGTCAGGGTGAGCCGCATCCCCGGCAGCGCCACCTCCCAGGCGCTCGGCGCGGGCCGGCCGTCCGGCACCGGCCCGTACACCCGCAGCGCGGTCGCGAACCGCAGCACGCGCTCCAGGGCGACCAGCCGGTCCGGCCCCGCGAGGCACACAGCGCCCGCCACCGGCCGGGTCGTCGGCCGCAGCGTCCGCCCCGACTGCACCACCCACAGCGGGCCCCGGCCCCTGGCCTGCGAGCGCGGCAGCGACCGCAGGAACCGCACCGCCTCCGCGCCCGACAGCTCGGCCCGCAGATCGAAGCCGGCCGACGACACCTGCGCCTCGGCGAACCCGCGCAGCCAGCGGTCGGGCAGCGGCACCTTCTTCTCCACCACCGGGCCGTCCAGCGTGGTCACGGCCAACTCCTCGGGCCCGACACGCAGATGCAGCGGATCGTCTCCGGTGAGCCGCGACAGCGCCTCCCGCAGCGGGTTGTTGACGTCCACGTTCGTCGTCCCGTGCCCGGTCTCCGCACCGTCGAGGCCCGCGCTGAGCACGTCGAGCCGTGCGTACACCCCGCCGCAGCCCGAGAACGACTCGAACCGCAGCCGGTCGCCGTTGCCCGTCACCACCGGGTCCAGCGAACCCGGTCTCATCCGCTGGTGGTATCGGGCCGCGGCCACGTCGGCGACGGCCAGCAGACCGCGCGCGGCCGTCTGCGGCGAGGTGAGGAATCCGGAGAAGAACCGGGGACGGGCCTCGGCGCCGCGCGGCGTGAGACCCCCGGCCGTCTCCAGGCCGAGCAGCCGCCCGGAGCCCGCGGGCTCCAGGGCGGACGGGCGTGCGTAGGCGAGCGCCTGTACGGATCGCGTCATGCAAACGACCGTAGGACCCGGCACTGACAATCGGCCCTGGCATGGGTTCTGGCCTGCGGAAACGAAGGTGTGGGCCCGGACTTGAGGCGCCGTCGGGCACCCGGTCCGGAACCCCCTTTTCACGCGCCGGCGATGGCTCGCAGCGCGTCGAGATGCCGCCGGTACACCGTGCGCCCCTGCTCCGTCAGAGCCAGCCAGGTCCGGGCCCGGCGGCCGACCCGGCCCTTGTCCACGGACACGAGGCCGGCCTCCTCCAGGGCCGCGACCTGCTTGGACAGGGCCGAGTCGGTGACCTCCACCAGATCGCGCACGAAACCGAACTCGGCCTTGTCCAGCGGCGCGAGGGCCGCGACGACCGAGAGCCGCACCGGCGAGGTGAGCAGCGGCTCCAGGTCGTGCCGCGGATGCGCGCCCGGGCGGTCGCCGCCCGGGTTGTGCGTCGTCTCGCTCATGCCCGCGCACGCCGTTCGAGGAGCGCAGCGACGGCCACGGGAGCCACGCAGGCGGCCGTGGCGGCCACGGCGAACGGCACGTTGTCCCGCAGCAGCGACGTGCCCAGTGCCATCGAGGTCGTGAACACGGCGGCCCAGGCGCTGAGCGTGAGGCTGTGCCGCAGCCCGAAGCGCCGCCGCACCGCCGGCTGGCGCGACGCGTACACGCTCAGCGCGATGACGATCGCGACGTACAGCGCCATGGTGACCGCGAACGCGGCCGGTTCGTGCCACAGCAGCACCGTGGGCACGAAGAACAGCTGTACGAGGCCGAAGGCCAGCAGGTAGCGCAGATACCAGCCGCCGCCCTGGCGTCGGGCAGAGCTCTCCATCCGGGCGGTGCGGCCCAGCACCTCGGCGGCTTCGGAGTATTCGGACATGACGATCCCCCTCGTCTTGACTGCAATTACTTTCCACTATGGCAAGTAAGTGCAGTCATGGCAACTCGAAGGCATCCGAGGGTCGTTACTGGCCCACGCGCCCCGGCTGCAGCGTCTTGCTGAACAGCACCAGCCCGCCCTCGGCACGCAGCCGGACCGTCAGTTCACCGCTGTCGCCGTCGATGTCCACCTCGCCGAAGTACTGCGGGCTCTCCATCGGCGACAGGTTGGCCCGCTCGGGCGCCCGCACGAAGACCCGCTCCGGGCCGAAGGTGTCGTCGAGCCTGTTCGCCGGGAAGCCGCCGGCCGCCAGCGGACCGGACACGAACTCCCAGAACGGCTCGAAGTCCTGGAAGACCGCGCGCTCCGGCGCGTAGTGCTGCGCCGAGGTGTGGTGGACGTCCGCGGTGAGCCACAGCGTGCCGGTGATGCGCCGGTGCTTGATGAACCGCAGCAGCTTGGCGATCTGCAGCTCGCGGCCGAGCGGCGCGCCCGGGTCGCCCTGCGCGACCGCCTCGAAGTTCACGGCGCCGTCGGTGACGACGAGCCCGAGCGGCAGGTCCGCCGCGATCACCTTCCACACCGCGCGCGACCGGCTCAGCTCCCGCTTCAGCCACTCCAGCTGCGCCGCGCCCAGGATGCCGACGGTGTCGTCGGACTGCCGGTCCGGCGAGTTGGCGTTCCGGTACGTGCGCATGTCCAGCACGAACACGTCGAGCAGCGGACCGCGGCGCACCACCCGGTGCACCCGGCCCTCCGACCGGGTCTCGCCCGCGCGCGCGTGCAGCGTGGAGACCGGGAAGTACTCGGCGAAGGCGCGCGAGGCGTGCGCCGCGAGGACGTCGACGTCCTTCTCGGTGTAGCGGGCGTCGTCCAGGATCTGGCCCGGATACCAGTTGTTGCGGACCTCGTGGTCGTCCCACTGCACGATCGACGGGACCTGCGCGTTGAAGGCGCGCACGTTGTGGTCGAGCAGGTTGTAGCGGAAGTTGCCGCGGTACTCGTCGAGGGTCTCGGCGACCTTCGACTTCTCCGGCGTGGTGAGGTTCCGCCAGATCCGGCCGTCGGGCAGCGTCACGCTGGGCTGTATGACGCCGTCCGCGTAGATGGTGTCGCCGCTGCACAGGAAGAAGTCCGGGTCGAGCCCGCGCATCTCCTCGTACGCCCGGAAGCCGCCGATGTCCGGGTTGATGCCCCAGCCCTGCCCCGCGATGTCACCCGACCAGAGGAACCGCACCCCGTCCCGGCGCCGCTCCGGCGCCGTGCGGAACGTGCCGACGACCGGCTCGCCGGTACGCCGCGGGTCGTCCGGGTCGGCCAGGGTCACCCGGTAGTGGATCTGCTCGCCGGGCGGCAGGCCGCGCAGCGCGGTGGTCCCGGTGAAGTCCGTGCCGGGCCCGAGCAGCGGGCCGTAGTGGCGGCGCACCCGGCGGAACGACTCGCCGGCCGAGGTCTCCACGACCATCCGGGCCGGCCGGTCCGCGCGGACCCACACCAGACCCGAGTGCGCGGTGACGTCCCCGGTCTGCACGCCCCACGCCGCCGAGGGCCGCCCCGACAGGGCGAACGACGGGCTCGCGAACGCGCCGCCGCCGACGGTGAGGGCGGCCGCCGAGGCGGCGAGCGATCCGCGCAGGACCGTACGACGGGCGGGGGCCGGGCCGGATGCGGGCTGGGACATCGAGCGCCTCCAAGGGGCGGGCGGAACGGGACCGTTGTGGCGTGGGACTGCCACGCGTACGAAGTACGGCCCCGAGGGCCGCGCCCCATGCCTAACGCCCGGGAACGGCGCCCAGCCGAACCCCGTGTGAACAACCGCCCAGAAACTGCGCCCCGTTGAACGCGGCCCTGTTGAACGCCGTCCCGTTGAACGCCGCCCCGGCGCCCTCAGCCGCGCTCCTCCGCCGCGTACGCCCCCGCCACAAGACCCACCCCCCGCGCGATCTCCGCCGGCGGCAGATGCGCGTAACCGAGAACCAGCCGTACCGCGCCGTCGCCCGGCCGCTCCGTGCCGTACTCCTCGAGCGGCCGCAGCGCCACGCCCGCCGAACGCGCCAGGGAGAGGAAACGCTCGGTCGGGCCGTACTCCGGCGGGACCCGCGCGATGATGTGCAGGCCCGCGGCGATGCCGCTCACCTCCGTGCCCGGGAAGTGCCGTTCGAGCGCCGCCAGCAGGGCGTCCCGGCGCTCCCGGTAGGCGCGCTGGCAGCGGCGCAACTGCCGGTCGTATCCGCCGCCCGACACGAAACGCGCGAGCACCGCCTGGTCGAGGGCCGGATTCCCGAGGTCCATCGTCCGTTTGCGTTCGGCGATCTCGTCGAGCAGCTCGCCCGGCAGCAGCATCCAGCCCAGCCGCAGCCCCGGCGCGAGCGACTTGCTGACCGAGCCGGCGTACGCGACCCGCTCCGGATCGAGCCCCTGCAGCGCGCCCACCGGCGCCCGGTCGTAGCGGAAGTCCCCGTCGTAGTCGTCCTCCAGGACATAGCCGTCCACCTGCCGCGCCCAGTCGAGCAGTCCGGCCCGCCGCCGTGCCGAGTAGACGATGCCGGACGGGAAGTGGTGGGACGGCGTCACCACCACCGCCCGCACCCCGGACGCGGCCAGCGGACCCGGCACCAGACCCGCCCCGTCGACCGGCAGCCATACGGTGTCCAGGCCGGTCGCCGCGAACAGCTTGCCGTGCTCGGGGCTGCCCGGGTCCTCGACGCCCACCGCGCGGTGGCCGCGCGCCCGCAGCGCGAAGCCGAGCAGCGTCGCCGCCTGCGCCACGCCCGAACACACCACGAGACGCTCGGGATCGGCCACCACCCCGCGCCGGCGCGCGAGCAGCGCGGCCAGCGCGCCCCGCAGCTCCGGCAGCCCGCGCGGATCCGGGTAGCCGAGCTGCCGGTGCGCGAGTTCGGCCAGGACCGCGCGCTGGGCGGCGCCCCACGCGGAACGCGGGAAGAGCGAAAGGTCCGGTGTCCCGGGGCGGAAGTCCACCCGCACGCCGGCGCCCGGCGCACGCGGCGCCAGATCCCGTACGCCGGGCGCCGCCGCGCGCGCCGCTCCGCCGACCCAGGTGCCCGACCCCCGTTCGCCCCGCAGATACCCCTCGGCGGTCAACTGCTCGTACGCCTCCGTCACCAGGCCCCGCGACACCCCGAGGTCGGCGGCGAGCTCCCGGCTCGACGGCAGCCGCGTCCCGGGCGCGAGGCGGCCCGTCCGTACCGCGTCCCGCAGCGCCTCCTGCAGCGACCGGCCCCGCTGCCGCGCCGGCGCCGCCACGGCGGGCAGCAGCAGCTCCCAGGCCGGCTGCGGGTTTCCGTTACCGGCTGAAGTGGTCCCCGATGACGTCATGGAAGTGGACCTTAAAACGGATGGCGCCGCTTCCTAGCGTCGGGACCATGCACACGAACACCCTGCGCGGCGCACTCCTCGTGACCGTCGCCTACGCTCTCGTCGGCGCCTCCTTCACCGCCAACAGCCTGCTCGGCTCCTATCCGTACGCGGGCGGCCAGGCGCTGCGCTACGCCGCCGCCGGTCTGCTCCTGCTGCCCCTTCTCCTGCTGCCGGCGCCGGGCGGGCACCGGGGCGCGCTCGCACCGCTGCGCTCCCTCACCACCCGTCAGTGGCTCCGTGTCGGGCTGCTCGCGGGCGTCGGCATGGTCGGCTTCAATCTGGCCGTCCTCGCCGCGGAGCGCACCGCCGAACCCGCCGTGCCCGGCGTCCTGGTGGGCTGCGCGCCGGTCGTGGTCGCCGTCCTGGTGCCGCTGACGGACGGGCGCAGGCCGACCCGGGCGGTGTTGTGCGGGGCGGTCGTGGTCGCTGTCGGCGCGTTCGTGGTGCAGGGCTGGGGGCGTACGGATCCGGCGGGGCTCGGCTGGTCGCTGGCCGCGCTCGCGGGCGAGGTCGGGTTCACGGTGCTGGCCGTGCCGGTGCTGCGGCCGCTCGGACCGAAGCTGCTGACCGCGGTGGTGTGCGCGGTGGCCGCCGTGGAGGCGATGGCACTCGGACTCCTCGCCGAGGGGACAGCCGCGCTGCGGGTGCCGACGCTCGTCGAGACGGGCGCGCTGGTGTGGCAGGCCGTGCTCGCGACCGTCGTCGGCTTCGTCCTCTTCTACATGGGCGCGCAGCGGATCGGTATGGAGAGGGCGACTCTCTATACGGGCGCGATTCCGGTGGCCGCCGCGCTGACCGCGGCGGCCGTGTCCCAGGGCTCCTTCGGCCTGCCGCAGGCGGCCGGCAGCGTCCTGGTGGGAGCCGGTGCGGCCGTCGGCACCGGCCTGTTCGGCCGCCGGAAAGCGGTGTCAGACGGTGCTGCCGTCGAGGATCACCCGGGACACCAGGGCGGGGTCGTCGTTCATGGGGACATGACCGCAGCCCGGCAGCCGGACCAGCCGGGCGCCCGGGATGGTCTGCTTGGCGCGGACGCCCTGACGGCGCAGCAGCAGCCGGTCCCGGCTGCCCCAGGCGACGGTGACGGGCACGGCGGGGACGTCGTCGGTGAACAGCGCGGTCCGGCCGGCCGCGAGGGTCTGGTGGAAGCCGCTCGCCTGCCGCAGGGCCAGCGTCTCGGCGACCGCGGCCTCGGGTGAACGGCGGCCGGGGCGGGCGTAGATGGTGCTGGTGAGGGCGGTGCGGCCGGCCGCGCTGCGGGAGAGCCGTTCGATCAGTGGAACGGGCAGCGCGAGCGCGGCGCCGCGCATGGCACGCAGCGTGGTGAACGCGTACCGCCGCTCGCCCTCCGACCAGAAGCCGCCGGGCGAGAGCGCGGTCACCGAGCGCACCAGCTTCTCCCGGCCGAGCGCCAGGGCGAGCAGTCCGCCGAGCGAGTTGCCCGCCACGTGCGGCCGGTCGATCCCGAGGGCCGCGCAGAACGCGCCGAGCACCGGCACCACGGTGGTCAGGTCGTACGCCAGCGGTTCGGGCAGCGGCGGGGAGGCGCCGAAGCCCGGCAGGTCGACGGCGACGACGTCGCGCTCGGTCGCCAGGATGTCGAGCACCGGCTCCCACGCCTGCCAGTGGTGCCCGATCCCGTGGAGCAGCAGCAGCGGTTCGCCGGTGCCCCGCCGCTCGTACGTGACGGTGACCGTGCGCGGCCCCGCGGGCGACTCCACGGCGAACGAGATCTGTGCGGACATGGCTGCTCCCTGTCGTACCGTCACCCTACTGAGACATCCCGTCAGCAAGAATTACCCGCGAGTAGAGTCGAGTTCAAGACCTCGGGCAACCCACTCTGCCCGAACTGGACAGGCGCGGGTGCGTCCGATGGGATGGGGGAGTGCCGAGCGAGATGATCATCGACCCGACCGACGTGTTCGAGGCCCACCGTCCGATGCTCATCGGCGTCGCCTACCGCATGCTCGGCCGCGCCGCCGACGCCGAGGACGTGGTGCAGGAGGCGTGGCTGCGCTGGTCCGCCGAGGACCGCGGCGAGGTCCGCGAACCCCGCGCCTTCCTCGTTCGGATCACCACCCGGCTCGCCATCGACCGGCTCCGCCAGGCCCAGTCCCGCCGCGAGTCCTACGTCGGCCCCTGGCTGCCCGAGCCGATCGTCACCGACTTCGGCCCCGCCGTGCCCGACACCGCCGAGCGGGCCCTGCTCGCCGACTCCGTCTCACTCGCCCTCCTCGTCGTCCTCGAGGCCCTCTCGCCGCTCGAACGCGCCGTCTTCGTGCTGCGCGAGGCGTTCGGCTTCCCCTTCGCCGAGATCGCCACCACCCTCGACCGCAGCGAGGCCGCCGTACGCCAGCTGGCCGGCCGTGCCCGCAAGCACGTCGACGAGGGCCGGCCCCGCTACGACGTGGATCCCGTCCAGCGGCGCGACCTCACCGAACGGTTCCTCACCGCCGCCTCGGGCGGCGACCTGGAGGGGCTGCTCGCGCTGCTCGCACCGGACGCCCGGCTCGTCGGCGACGCCGGCGGCAAGGCCAAGACCCCGCGGCGGATCATCGAGACCGCCGACAAGATCGGCCGCTTCCTGGTCGCCGTCGCCCAGGGCGCGGCGGAAGGCACCTCCCTCCGCTTCGCGGAGGTCAACGGAGGCCCGGCGCTGGTCACCTTGGTCGACGGCACGGTCGACGCCGTCTTCCAGATCGAGGTCCGCGACGGACTCGTCGCCTGCGTCTACATCCTGCGCAACCCCGACAAGGTCCGGGGCCTGGTCCTCGACTGAGTGCGGATCGCGCCGGATCGCGCCGCGTCGCGAAACGAACGCCCCGCCCGGAACCGTACGAAACGGTCCAGGCGGGGCGTTCTGCTACGCAGACCGCACAACGACGCGAACGTCCTGTGAACGATCAAGACCAGACGGTCACATTCCGGGGCTCCCGACGCAGGATTGGTCTTGACCAAGGGTGGGCGGCGCCCTATCGTCGCAGAGTTAGTGCAGGAACCTTTAATAAACAAGGGCGCGGAAAACGCCGCGGGACACGGCGAATGTGCGGAGGATGAGGGTGGGGACCACGCAGCTGGAGACGGTGCCGGAGCCGAAGTACTGGCACCTCAAGACCGTGATCGGCGAAGCCCTCGACTCGGACTTCGCGGTCGGCGAGATCCTGCCCAACGAGCGCGAACTGGCCGCCCGTTTCGGCGTCGCCCGCGCCACCCTCCGGCAGGCCCTGGAGCAGCTGGAGCTGGAGGGCCGCCTGCAGCGCCGCCGCGGCGTCGGCACCACCGTCGCCCCGCCGCGCGTCGGCGTCGACGTCTCCACCACCCAGCACGCCTGGCCCGGCGTCGGCGAGGAGACCTGGCAGTCCATGGACGCGGGCACCGACACGGCCCCCGCCGCCGTCGCCCGGCTGCTCGAGATCGAGTCCGGCGAGCGCGTGCACATCGTGCGCCGGCTCCGCATCACCGAGGGCCAGCCGGTCGCCGCCGAACTCCTCTACGTCCCCGCCGAGTCGGTGCCCGGCCTCGCCGCGGCCGACACGACCGACGGCCCGGCCCGCGCCCGCACCGTGCTGAGCGAACTCCAGCGGCTCAGCCTCGACGGCCAGGACCGCTCCGTCGAACTCGGCTCCGCCCGCGCCGACGACGCCAGGGAACTGGACCGGCTGCCCGGCGCCCCGGTCCTCGTCGTCACCACCCGCTACCTGTCGGAGGGCCGCACCGCCGCGGTCTCCGTCGCGACCTACCGCGCGGACACCTGCAAGCTCACCTTCGGCGACTCCGGCGACCTGGCCATGGCCTCCTGAGGCCGGGACCCTTCCCTGGCTGATACGAGACACGGCGACGGCCCCGGGCACTCACGCCCGGGGCCGTTCCCGTACGTCACACTCCCTCAGCGGCGGGCCGTCACCGTGCCGTCGACCGCGAACAGCTGCTCCTCCACGTGGTCGAGCGCGAGCCGCAGCGCGCCCGTGGCCACCGCCGCCTCGCCCAGCATGGAGAGCGCCACCCGCGGCGGCCGCAGACAGAAGCGGGCCAGCTCCTCGCGCAGCGGCTGCAGCACACCGTCCAGGCCCGCCGCCCAGCCGCCGACCACCACCAGCTCCGGATCGAGCGCCAGGACCAGCGCGGCGACGTCGTGCACCAGACGCTGGATGAACCGTTCCACCGCCGCCTGGGCCCGCGCGTCGCCCTGCCTGGCCAGCGCGAAGACCTCCGCGACCGCCTGCTCGTCCAGCGGGTGCAGCGGCTCGTCCGTCGTCGACAGCAGATGCTCCGGCGTGACGCCCCGGCCGAGCAGGTGCAGCGCGCCGATCTCGCCGGCGGCCCCGCCGTAACCGCGGTGCAGCCGCCCGCCGATCAGCGAACCGGCGCCCGGGCTCAGCCCCGCCAGCACGAACACGATGTCGTCGGAGTCCGTCGCCGCGCCCTTCCAGTGCTCGGCGACCGCCGCCGCGTTGGCGTCGTTCTCCACGATCACCGGGCAGCGGAAGGAGCGGCGCAGCCGCTCGCCGAGCGCCAGACCCGTCCAGCCGGGCAGCGCCGTGCCCAGGCGGACCGTTCCGTCGGCCTCCACGATGCCCGGCGTGCCGACGCCGACCGCCCGCAGGTTCGACCGGGGCACCCCGGTCCTGCGCAGCACGTCGGCCACCACGGCGCGGACCCGGTCGAGCCGCTCGTCCTCCGAGGCCGTGTCCGCGACCTCGCGCGAACCGGCGCCGATGATCCGCCCGTCCAGGCCGGAGATCAGCGCGGCCACCCGGTGCGGACCGATCTCGACGCCGAGCAGATGCCCCGCCTCCGCACGGAACCGGAACCTCCGCGCCGGCCGGCCCTGGCGCCGGGTCTCGCCCTCCTCGGGCGCCGCCTCGACGACCAGACCGCCCTCGATCAGGCCCTCGGTCACGCCCTCGACCGTCGGCCGGGACAGACCCGTGATCCGGGTCAGGTCCGTGAGCGTGAGCGCGTCGGAGCTCCGCAGCGCATGGAGTACCACCGCGGAGTTGATCCGCCGCAGCAGCGACGGGTCCCCGCCGGTCAGCCGCCCCACCGTGTGTCCTCCCAGCTCGTGCGCGTCTTTGGCCGGATGTTACTCAATGGACGAGGGGGCGGCGAGCGCCGCCCACGGGCCGGTCCCGGCCCCGTCGGCCGACGGCGGCTGACGGACCGCCAACTGTCAGTGGGGCGCGCTTTACTGGCTCCATGGACAGGACACAGCACCTCGCGGCGATCGACGAGCTGGTGGCCCGGGCCTTCCCGGAGCGCGCCGAGCGCTCCGGGTTCCGCGACAGCGGCCCCGGTCACCACGTCGTCGCGCTCGCCACGAGCGAGGAGTTCTGGGAGGACGACGGCACCCGCCGGTTAGCCGTCGAGGAGCAGTACGAAGCGGAGCGGGACGGCCTGTCCGCGCTGCTCGGCGCCCGCTGGGGCCCGCCGCAGGTCTTCAGCCTCTGGTCGACGGCTCAGCGGAGCATCTCCGGTGAGCACATACCCGAGCCGTGGGACGACCTGAGCAACCACATACCCGACCTGCACCTGTGGCGGGCGCGCGGGCGATGGATCGGCCTCGGGGTCTCCCAGTGGGACAAGGAGCTGCCCTTCCAGCTCCTCGCCGTCGTCACCACGGTCGACCCGCCCTGACGCGCCCGGTGATCAGACCGTACGCCGGTCCGGCAGCCCCGCCGCCTCCCGCAGCCGCGCGAACTCCTCGGCCATCGTCTCGGCCGTCCAGTGCGCGTTCAGCCCGCTCGGATTGGGCAGCACCCAGATCCGGGTCGAGCCGTGCGGCCCGTCGATCGTCCGCTCCTGCGGCCCGATCGCGGCGCGCTTCTCACCGAAGGCCGTGCGGTACGCGGTGACCCCGACGACCGCCAGCCACGTCGGGCCGAGCCGGGCCACCTTCTCGGCGAGGATCCGACCGCCCTCCCGGTACTCCTCGGCGCTCAGCTCGTCCGCCCGTGCGGTCGGCCGCGCCACCACGTTGGTGATGCCGATGCCGTACGACAGGAGCTCGTCCTGCTCGGCGGGGCGCAGCTGTCGCGGGGTGAAGCCGGACAGGTGCAGCACCGGCCAGAAGCGGTTGCCGGGGCGGGCGAAGTGGTGGCCCGTCGCGGCCGTCATCAGACCCGGATTGATCCCGCACAGGAGCACGGAAAGGCCGCCGGAGCGGATCGGGGTGTCCCCGGCGAGGGCGAGGGCGAGTTCGGAGCGGCCGGCGCCGATCAGCCCGGCCAGGGCGAC